>WJJU01000434.1 GCA_014729595.1 Chitinivibrionales bacterium | reverse complement strand
CTTTTTGCGTGACAGCGAGAACATCATAACAAAAACTCCTCTGCGGGAAGAGTGGCCTCACTCCTGATTTTCCATGAGCCGTCGATATGGGTCAGGAAAAGCGCCTTGACGTTACGGCTTGTAAGAATGTTAGATCGATATACTTGATGAAATTTGACAATCGCGCGGTCCGGCTCGAAATCGGAAAGCATGATGTTATTCACCGATACGGCGATTGTGTCGTAATTGCGGAAGGTGCGAAGTTTGCGCGCACGCCAGCCTGGCCACTCTAATCCTTGAGCGGCAAATTCGGTAGTATCGTAAAAAATTCTATAGTGTTCGATGTCTTGTGACTCCCATGCCTTGCGCCATTGCTGTACGAATCGAGCAAATTCTTCGAGCCTGCCGCAATAGTCCCTCATAACTTTTCCGCGCCGCCATGCTATCTCTCGGTAATCGGGGAACGCCGCCGCATCGCTTATCGTCGAGTCGTTTACTATAATGACCGGTGTGCCGATGCCGTTACCGACGATTCTCTCAAGCTCCCTGATGTTATGGTTGTTGAGTTCTATGCATCCACGAGTCGATACGGGCATACTGTCCGGCGCGGTTCCATGAATCCAAATCCCTTTACCGGTTCTTCCCGCTCGGCGGTCCGCCGCATTTGGATAGTTTAGCACGAATGCCACCGGTCCATAAATTTCCGTCATCTCTCGGGGTTTTTTATGCCCGACGATGAAATAGATTCCTTCGGGGGTTCTCTTGTCCCCACTGGTCCGCTTGCGTCCTTTTTTTTCTCCATAAGCAGCCGCATACGCCCTCATGACCTTCCAGCTTTCCTTTTTGCGCAGCAGATACACCCGTTTGTCGGCTTTGTTGGCCAAAAGAAGGTACGGCATGCTGTCCGGCGGATACCACGCTTCATCGAGTGCGCGCTTGAGGGCACTGTCGGCGGTCGCCCAACCCTCCGTGTTCTCGCTTTTCACCGATGTTGCACGGGGCTGCGGCTTTGCATCGGCTTGCGATACCGGTTTTAGTGGTTGCTCCCTATGGACTTTTTCTGCGCTTACATCCGGAGCGTCGAGCCCATTGTGCTCCGACGGGCGCGTTTCTTCGGCTTTGCCCGTAACCGACTCAGAGACATACGATCCGCGTGATAAAAGCGCGCCGGCGACCGCCACCAGGCACACGCCACCGACAACACCTCCCACCGCGCCGATTTTTCCGACACAAATCCGCCGCCGCCCTTTTTTTCTTCCGGTATAGGCACGGTTTATCTCTTGAGAGTTACGCCAGGTTTTCCAGCGCATCTCAAGGATCTTGAAATGGTACAGTAATGCACGCCTGACTGCTTGCCACATTGCCGTCATTGAGTATTAACTTGCCTGCTCCGGATTGATACAACCGTATGGCCGGCGCCTCGTCTAATAATTGGCTACTCCTATTTCCCGGCCAACCACCAACAGATAACGTATCGCCAATTATGCGACGGAACACTGGTATGAATATTATACAATACTTGAGCTTTCGTCTTAAAGGATCTGTTCTATTTTTTGCCTGCGCCCGAAATTCGCGAAGAAGTCGGGAGGAGCGCCGCCACCTCTCGACCCGTATGCTCGATCGTCCGTCGATCCGGCTTTTCGGAAAACGACACCGCCTTGCAAATCGAACTCTCGTGATAATAAGCTTCGATTTCCGTGGCCTGAAATATGCCGACGGCGCGGGTGCCGACCAGTTGGGACAGATGGAAAATGGGCGCCTTACCCGAAATAATTACCCGTGTCCGCGAGATAAGCGCCACCGTACGTAAGGCCGAAAGGTTTGCCACCACCGGCTGCCCGACTCGGCGAAGCCATTCGCTAAACCCTGAAGCGGCGGCGCCGTCCACATAAAGATACAGCGTTATCCCCAATTGCCTGCCAATGTGGTCGACGAGTGCTTCCACCCACTCCGCGTCCGCATATTCCCATAAATAGGAGATATCGATACCCACGATGGACGTAGGGCGTCCCAGTACGCCATGGTCCCGAAGGAGGTGTCGTACTTCCGTATCACTCTCTTTGGGTACTGTCCAGCGTATCGATTTTAGTGGTTCAATGCCGAGTGTTTCGGCCATTAGCACGTTCTTATCGCCCACATACGTTCTGTCTTTCGATTCACGCACATGAATGTTAAGGTACGGATACTCCCCCGCGCCGTCATAGCCGATCCTAATTTTTGCTCCGCTTTCGGCGGCGAGGCAAAGAAGCGATTGGTGCGGTTCCCGCTCCAACATCAAACACATATCGTTCCCCTCGTGAGCAAGAGCCTTGGCAATCGAGGATAGCGCTCCCGAAAACAGAAAACGATCCTCGACGTCATAACTCAGCACCGAAGAGATGCCCTGAAGGTTTGCAAAATACGGAGCTACATCAGACTCACAAACCACCGTCATTCTTGTCTCCGACATTGCCCCGGCTATCGAGACGACATTGCGCACCTGAAGAAGTGCTTCGCCTCGGTCTTCGGGCAGCACGATCGCCATGCCCGCGGGCTGGAGACATTCGCTGAGTGAGAACGGACCGGTTCTGGCCTTGACCGAAGCAAGCAGCCCGGCCAGCGCACGGCGTCCGGCAGTCCCGAAGCAGAGCGAAAGGTAATGCAGAAAAGTGCGGGAGTTCCTTGATTTCTCCATATATCCATTATAAAATAGTTACGCACCGCCCCGCTCGATTGCCCGCGACGGAGTGTGCATGTTGCATCATCCGGTTGAACGACGAGAGGGCGCCGATGAAAAGGCTCGGCCATGTACTTATATTGATCCTGGAAATTACCGTTTACTCGGCACTATTCGGTGCGATATTGTTTTTTGCGGCGGCAAAAGGGAATACGGTTGTGTCTCTGAACCCGCTGATCCTTGGAAGCGTGGGAGGGGCGCTGCTTTTGTGTGTGACCGCGGGTTCATTGCTATGGCGGCGGGCTTGTCTCGGTTTCCGTTCCGCCGTATGGGTCTCGTTGGCCGTTAACGCCGCCGTTTTGCTTTTCGCTCATCCGGATGATTCGTTGAGCGGCTTTGGCGGGCATCCTGTTTTCCTCCTCCTTTATAGTGCACTCATCGTGGTTTACGCCGCTACCCGCAAGCCGCATATTGTCCTCACCGTTTGGTGCATCTACCTTTTAGGCGAAATCGCTCCTTTGATTATCGAGTGGTTTGTGTTGGAGCATACCTTTCCGGTGGACGGCGCCGCGTGGTTTTCACCCTTGATTCCAATCTCCAAGCGGGCGGCCATGGTTACGGCCATGGGAACTCTGGCCTTTGCGGCTTCGTACGGACGAAGAGAGGAGCGGGAGGGCGGCCCGCTTCAAAGCACTATACATACTCCCGCCCTCGCTCGATCTACGACGGAAACGAAGAGGGCGGAGGGTGAAAAGGAATCCGCGGAATCCCAACCTCAGCCGCCGTCGTACTCGCTCAACTATATCGACGAACTGCAAAGCACCGCTACGCACGACCTGGATAATATCCTCTCGAGCGTCGTGTATTTCATGAGCCGCAATTTCCGCGCATATTCTTCTCTGGGTTTTGTTTTCGATCCACGAAAACAACGTTTTGTGTTGAATGCATTCGTTTCCAAGAGCATGGCCGTCGCCGAGGGCATAGCCGTTCCTCTCGGCAAGGGCATCGTCGGCACGGTCGGCGCCCGAAAACGCTCTTTTATGAGCGGCGATGTTACCGGCTATAACCAAAGGATTTGGTACTACACCGGTAACCAGATGATTAATTCGGTTCTGGCGGTGCCGATAATCTCCGGCAACGGTGAGCTTGTCGGTGCTTTGGTGATCGACAGCAAAGATCGCAGTGCGTTTAAGGATCGTGACAAAGAGATTCTGATGCGGTTCTCGACTCTCGCCGCCGCTCTGATCACTAATGTGCGGATGCGGGTGCATGAAGAAATGACCGCGCGCCAGTTTAAATTGCTGTACGATATTTCTAGTCGTTTCACCAGTATTTTAGAAACCGACAAGGTCCTGGATGCTCTCGTGGCAGTGCTTCCGCGAATGAGGACGGGCATTCGCGTATTGGTGATGACGTTTGATGAGGATGCGGGGCGAGGTGTTGTCGCAAAAGTTGTCGGCGCGCGTCACGGACCTCGGGAGGGAATGATGTTTCCTATAAACCACGGTGTATACTCCTACGTTTTTACAACCGCCAAACCTCTTCATATTGAAGATCTTCGCACGTTACCCAACCGATACTATCGCTTTGTTCCCGACGAAACACCGGATCTTCGAATGCGTTCATTACTTGTCTTGCCTTTAGGGGTGGACGACAGAGCGCGCTGTCATGCGGTCGTATCGATTGAAAGCGAATGGCCGGGATACTTTCGTGGGGAGACCGAACAGGTTCTTTCCACGCTGGTGAGCAACGCCTCGGTTGCCTATGTCCGCGCAATGCTTTATCAGCGGATGGTCATGCTGGCGACGGTCGACGGGCTTACGCTCCTGACCAACCACCGAACGTTCATGGACAACCTTACCCACGAGGTACAAAGAGCCCAACGATACGGCCGACAATTGTCGCTGATATTGATGGATATCGATCATTTCAAGAAATTCAACGACACTTACGGCCATCAGATCGGCGACCTTGTTCTCCGCGAAATCGCCGGGTGCATTCGCCGCGCGGTCCGCGTCAATGACCTACCCGCCCGTTACGGTGGCGAGGAGTTCGCCGTCATAGTCCCGGAAACCGGCCCCCAAAGCGCTGTGGTGACGGCGGAGCGGGTCCGCACCACCGTCGAATCTCACGTGGTCGGCACCGATTCCCACCAGCTTCACGTGACCGTAAGCCTCGGCTGCGCAACGATGCCCACGCACGCGGACAATGTACAGTCATTGATCAATCGAGCCGACAAGGCTCTGTACTACTCCAAAGAAACCGGCCGAAACCGTGTTACTCTCTACCGGCGGGGAATGTAGACCCGAAACAGCCCCGCGCCGTCAATCCGTTCGCGGAGAATCACACAAGCCGCCGCGGAGTGTCCATGATCTCTCATACGATCATTCACATTCCGTCGGTATCAGGCCTGTAGGTTTTGTGCACGCGCCGGAGAGGCGAATAAGACGCCCGGTTAGGGAAAAAAACAACTAAGTACTGGGATTCACCGAGCCTGTGTGCCGATTTTCTCAATCCGTTGAGCTGATACTTCAGCTTGATGAAAGGATTAGGCGTTCCGCGGAGTGCTTTGAGCGATCCTTCGACACGAAACCGTTTTGCTATAAGCTATGCCGGGATGGGTATCAAGCCGGTTTAGCGGCGGTATCAGACGTCTAAGCGTATTGGTGGTATATCTCAGCGCCATTCATGCTTGGGATACCGTCGTGAAAGGCGACGCTTCAGCTCAGGGTAGTGATCCTTAAAAAATCCACGAATGTCGCCGGTGACTTGCACCGGTCGCTGATTGGGCGCCAGCACCTCCACCAAAACCGGTACTTTCCCATGGGCGAGGACAGGGTGCTCTTTCATATCGTAGAGCTGCTGAATCATGATACCTACAACCGGCGGAGAACCGTCGGGGGAATAACGAAGCTTAGTTTTTCTTCCGGTGGGAAGCTGCAAGCGCTCCGGTAAGTGTTTGTTCAGCGTTTCGAGCCGCTCGGGCGAAAGCCATTGCTTTATGAAGGGTGCGATTGCTTTATCTCTGAGCTGTTTGCGTGTGTGCATTCCCAGGCAAAATTGATGAAGAATAAGTTCCTTGGCGGTGTCGTCGACGACGCCGATCCCCCACTCCGGACATCGGCGCGCGGCGGTATTGATTCGGGCGATAAGCTGATCGACCGCGTGGTCCCACGTCGGAAGTGCAATAGTGCCCTTCATAATTTCGCATGTCAGTACCGCGGCCGCTTCTTCGTCGCTCGGCACTTCCCGCGTATCCGTTGACAGAACCAAATCACGAAAGGTGGTGTTTCGTTCGCAAATTACCTTCCCCGTTTTCTTGTCGAAATACACACGGCGTTCATGCGCCACATCGTCATCGAACAGCTCCGTAAGCCATTCCCGTTCGATCGCGGTATTCATCGAAAGCTTGACCTGCATCCCGCCGCGGCTTTTTTCGATTTCTCGTATGTCGCAAGAAACGAAGAGTTCACTCTTACGAACACCGCTTTCGGGGGCAATCTCACCGCGTCCGCCGTGGACAATTTCACACGCGCTTGTGCCCATCGACAGCCTTTTAGCCAGGTGATCGGAAAAACCGGCCAGCACACAAAGTGCTAGGCTTTTTTCCGACTCGATCGGTTCTTCAAGTACCATTCCCGCCCGGCTTGCGGCCGTCGTCAATTGCAGAAACGCTTTCTCGACTTGAGCCGCCGTATTGCGATGAATACCCAGCTTGGAACAGATGTCGCGGTCAAAGCCGCGCTCGCGAACGTAGCGGTAGGCATTGATCAGATAAACCAGATCGGAGGACGGGCTGGCGGGGATATGGTAATCCCGTTGATCGCGTACCGCTCCGCCGTGTGAACGGAGGAGTATCGAACGTTCATGGGTTAAGGCCGCGGCAAGTGCGGCCCGCACCAGACAACCTTGCCGTCGCCCCTCGATCAGCATTCTGCTGTAACGGGGGTGAAGCGGGAAGCGGCTTTGGGTGCGCCCCAGCTCTGTGAGCCTCCCGGCGTGGTCGAGTGATCCCAGATCACGAAGCAGTAGTTGTGCTCGTAACAGGGATTTGGATTCCGGCGGCTCAAACCACTCGAATGATTCCGGATCTTCGACGCCCGCGGCATACAGGCCCAGAATGGTTTCGGCAAGATCCACTCGTTTGACCTCAGACGTGTCGTGTCGAGGGCGCGATCGGTGTTCTTCCCTGGTCCAGAGTCGAAGACATACCCCCGGACGAATTCTTCCCGCACGCCCGGCTCGCTGGTCCGCGGCGCTTATACTGATACGCTCGATAGAGAGAGTATCGATGCCGCGGAAGGGATCATAGCGTGCGATACGAGCGAATCCGCCGTCGATAACGGCCGTGACACCTTCGATGGTAAGGGAGGTCTGGGCAATATTGGTTGATACGATGATCTTTCGTTTTTCGGGCGTGTGCTCCACCGCTTGATGCTGTTGCGCCGAAGGAAGAGAGCCGTGCAGTGGAAAAAGAGCAAAATCGGCAAAACCCGGGTTTTGTTCAAGCGCCTGGATAGTCTTGTGTATTTCGAAGGCGCCGGGCATAAAAACCAAAATGTCGCCGTCGGGAATACCCGGAAGAATGCGCTCCAATTCCCGCGCCGCCGAAATCCATAAACCGCCTCGTTTTGTATCAACGGGTCTCTCAAGATAATCGATCGAAACGGGATACATGCGCCCGCCGGTGGTCAGCACGGGGCATGGAGCATAGAATTTAGCGACCGGTTCGGTATCCAACGTCGCGGACATGACGATCAGCTTTAAGTCCGGACGAGAGTTTTGCTGAAGCTTACGGCAGAGGGAAAGCAGGATGTCGCTATAAAGATTTCGTTCGTGAAACTCATTGAATACAAGCGCACCGACATTTTCAAGCATGCGATCGCCGAGCAGTTGCCTGAACAACGTGCCTTCGGTCATGAAAACAATGCGTGTCTTATCCGATGTCCGGTTTTCGAAACGCATGCGGAATCCTACCTCGACACCGATTCCGGTATCCCGCTCGCGGGCAACGCGCTCGGCAAGCATCCGAGCGGCGATTCGCCGAGGCTGCAAGACGACAATTGTTCCGGTAACCGATTCCGAGGCCGCCAGTATTTGAGGTACCTGCGTCGATTTTCCCGAGCCGGTCGGTGCCTGAATGACCAGACGGTTGTGGCTCGTAAGGTGGTCGAGAATGGCGGGTTCCAGTTCGTGTATAGGAAGCAAGGGCATAGCGTGCAGACTCCACAAGACGGAGACGAGGAAAGCGTCAAAATAGAGAACGAAACGGTCCGTGCGCAAGGCCGGTGTTAATACGGCTCGCTGCGCCGGCATGGACGGGGTGCGGCAATGTACCTTTGAAGAAGGGGTGTATCACACCGGACGGCTCGGCTGAGAAACGGGGCGGGGCATCATAGCAGCGCTTCAGCGGAGATCGAGAAATTACGACGGCGAAGCGGGTAATAGGGAGCGGTACTTGAGTTTTTACAAACAGATTCTCCATTCGAGTTCGGAGGCAATCATTGCCGCCGACACCGAGGGAACGGTTACGTTCTGGAACCGGGCGGCCGAAAGGATCTACGGTTGGCGTTGCGAAGAGGCGCTGGGGAAGAGTATTCTTGACCTTGTCGCACCGGGAAAATTTTCGGAGGAGGGTATACACGTACCCGGCATGCTTCGCGCCGGTAAAGATTGGAAGGGTGAGTGCTTTTGCCGCGCCAAGGATGGAAGAAAATTTTTCGCCCACATTTCGCTCTCTCCGCTGTATGACGATTCCGGAGGAATCCGGGGCGGCGTCGCCGTCATGCGAGACATCACAAATCGAGAAAACGCCGAAACCACGCTTGCCGAGGT
>WJJU01000433.1 GCA_014729595.1 Chitinivibrionales bacterium | reverse complement strand
TCCCACGGCGCAAATTTTTCTTGAATCGACGCCGAGTATATGCGCGTGACTCCTGATCCATCGAATAGCCGATTTTGCGTCCCGTACACAATCAAAAGGAGTAAAGCCAAAAGATGGTGAGTGCGAACAACAAAAGCATACAATTTTAAATGCTCATGAGGTTCCCGCCTTTCGGGCTCAGGAACAAATCCACCGATGCCCAAGAGCGAAGCGTCACACTACCCATCTTTCTTTGCGTAAGCTTGAGTGTGTATTGAGACGCTGACGGCGCTTTGTTCGATGCTGTTTAGCAACTGCTCCATACAATATCTCCCATTTGTTGAGCGGCCGGCTTATTTACCATTTGCGGTAATCCGCTGAGCAATGACCGACGCAAAGAATGCCGGGTTCCCCCACAGGTATCGCTTCGCCATTCGACGGGGTTCCATAAGAAATCGAAAGAGCCATTCAAAGCCGGCTCTGCCCATCCATTTTGGGCAACGCTTGGCTTTTCCTGAGAGAAATTCGAACGCCGCGCCGGAGGTTAGGTAGACTTTGACATTGAGCAGCTTATAATTGTTAAGCAACCAACGCTCCTGTAGGGGCATGCCGAATCCAACGATAAGTATATCGGGACCGGCATCATTGATCATCTTTATAATGCGATCATTTTCGGGACCTTCCTTAGCGAAGAAGCCATGGTGAACGCCGACAATGCGCAAAGAAGGGTTCTTGGCGGTAAAAATGTCCGCAGTCGCTTGGGCGCATTCATCCGGTCCGCCCAACAAGAACAGCGAATGGCCGCGGTCGGCGATATGCCGCGCCAAGGGGGCACCCCAATCAGCCCACGTGATACGCGGCGGGATTTTGTGCCCGAGGAGCCTTGCGGCCCACACGACCCCCGCCCCGTCGACGCGAACGGCATTCGCCCGGTTGTAGAACTCTTGCAGCCAGGGATTAGCCTTGGCGGTGTTAATACCATGAACATTGCCGGACAACACAAACGCCGGCCCGCCCGTTTCCACCAAACGACTAATCTCCCGATGCAGCTCATCCATCGTTGCCGGCGTCACGAATGTACCGGCTACATTGAGTCGTCTCAAAGCGCTATTTTCTTCCGAAGCATAACTACTGCTCAATGCGCTCGCTTTTTCTATTGATTTTGAACCATTCACTGTTCTCCGGCGCCTCCTTAAAAACATACCTAAATATAAATCTCAGATCCGCGCACTAGAATTTCCTAAATGAATTGTTAGATAATTATGAGATATCGATCATAACTGATGTTACAGCCTTGCGAAAACAACGAAAAAAAGGTGCCAACCAGTGAAAAAAAACAAAAATCCTCTCTTGAATTGATGCATTATCTATCTTAGGAACCTGACCAAAGCGTGCGTTACCACTTTGCAGACCGGTGATGCATTGAAATTCTTTCATTCAAAAAAGTTGAAGCATGATTTTCCCGCTGTCATAAACTCAGGCTTATACTATGGATATACTGGGCTTTACGGGGTTGGAGCCGCCAACGGCTACCGCCGGCATTGGTTTTCATCATCTGACTCGAGCATTCGCGATGAATATCGAATGCACGGCAAACCATGAATAAGGCACTATTAAATAATCACACAAGTATTCCACTTTCGGCATCCGGTATCGCCGCGAAGGGTATACCGGCGGGCTCAACGACACCTTTCACAACCGCAAGTGATGTGAGTGTTGCGATAATAACCCGCAATCGTATCGCCGACCTTCGCGTTTTATTGGCCGAACTCAACCGGCAGCGATACATCCCGCGAACTATCATAGTAATTGATAACGCTTCGGCTGACGATACCTCCGGCATTGCCGAAGAATATTCGGGGCGGATTCCGCTGCGCTACTTTCGGTGTGAAGAAATCGGCGTTAATCCGGCACGAAATATGGCTCTCCACCGATGCGGCACTCGCTACATTGCTTTTATTGACGACGATGCGATTCCCGATAAGGAGTGGCTGGCGGAATTGCAGGCAATGATCAACAGTAATCCGGGTGCGGCCGCGATCGTTGGTGTTAAGGATAACTACTATCCCGACGAACTGATTCCCTCGGTTATTCAGTTCACCTCGCGAGATATCGCCATGGACCGAGATCGCCTTGGCGAACGTGTGCTCTCACCAACGATTATGGATACCTGTAATCTGTTGCTTGATCTGGAAACGCTGAAACGCCACAACCTATCTTTTGCCGGCGGTTTCTCTCGCGGTGAAGATCGGCACCTTGGCCATCAGCTCATGCACCGTAACCTTCCAATCATTTTCGCCGAACGGTCAATAGTATGGCATAAATGGCCGCGCGGCTTAAGGGCTTATGTTCGATTGAGATGGTTGGGCGGGCAAGCACCGTTGCATATCCGCATGAGCATTGGCGAAAGGACCTATAAAGCAGACACTCAGCAGCGTAACGAACACTTTAGGATTGGCGCACTGTTGCGCCGGCGAATCCCATCCTGCTGGCCATTTACCAAAAGAGCGCTTTTCGTTGCTTTGGTAGCGGCGGGAATAATAATAAGTAAGTGCGGATATCATTATGCCCGAATCTTCTACCATCGCCACGATACGTGAACGTGTAAGGTCATTCGTTTTTCGGTTCGCCGTACGGTCTTCCGGCTGTGGATCGGTGAGAGGCTTTTCTTTTCGTCCCGGCGCCGGTGAGCCGGACTTGTACGGTACCATCGACGCCGTTTACGCACTCCACATAGCGGGCCTGCTTGAAGAGTGCTCGAGCCCCTCGGAGCGTGTTCAATGGGCGCAAGAGATTCGTGGTTGTCGGGATTCACAGGGGTGGTTCACCAAGCGAAATTATCGCGGTCACGGACGCGAACATGCGACGGCCTATGCCCTCGGTGGGTTACGATTGCTTGGGGACACGGAACCTTGCGGTTCAATTGTGGAGCTTGAGCCTATTTTATCGGATGAGCGTAGCTTTTCCAAATGGATCAACCGTCTTGGTTTCCAGTCCCTTCGCGATATTGCCCGCAAAAACCTCGGCTGGCATTACCTTTGGCGAAGCTCGCACATTGGAGGCGGTGTTGCGGCGATCGTTGGTGAAATGAAAGACCGCGGCGAAATATGGATTGGAGCCCCTCATGGGCCCGACGCTTGGCTGTCAAGGTTTCTGGATTGGCTCGACATGCGCCCGAAAAAGTCGACCGGATTATGGCAGCGCGCTCTGTGGCAATTTTTTTACCGCAAACCTACGGTAATTGATCTTGGGGGTGCGGCTCATTTCTGGTGGATTTACGAGAAATGCAATCGGCCGATCCCCTACCCCGCCAATCTTATCCCTTCGATCGTTTCGGTGCAGAAACCAAACGGTTTGTACAAGGGTGAAACGCCTTTTTGCATCGATTTTGATGCCGTTAACGGCATTATTACTGCGATAAGTCAACTTAATGCAAAGGAGCACGGCAATGCCTATTCATCCGCGGCGACATCTATAGAAAAAAGTTGGAATGCTCTGATTGCCATACTTTCATCGGTGGATTTGTCCACGCTTTACCCTCATTCTCACGGGTTGCCGGGGGCGCTTGCGGCACTTGCCGAATGCGGCCGTATGCCGAATGCACGTTATGCCGAACTACTAAAGGATTTTCGTCCCATTCTTTGCGATACCTGGTGGCTTTAATGCGCTTCAAACGGCATTGGGCTCAACAAACGGCCATTGTATAAGCGGTTTTGGCACTCCTATGAGTAACGGAGAGGCGCGTAGGATTGTCTTGATCGGCGCCGCCATAGCGATGCTTTTCTCCGGTTTCATGTTACCCGTCGCTCGTCTCTAACACAAAAACAACAATCCTTATCATAAATATCTAATAATAATGGGCTATATTCAAGTTATTACTTAAAAGTATCATTACACTTAGCTACGCCTGTAAAAGTAAGAGGCATCAAAATATCGGCACACTTCTTAGCAGGCACGGCAAACGAAAGGAGCACGGAATGGGAATGCGATCGAAGATGGCCGGCGCGATGTGTATATTGGTCGGTGGCACACTCCTCTATGCCGCAACACCTATTCAGGTATGGCAAAAGACCTACTCGGGCGGCAAGAGCGAACGCCTTCATTCGGTAAGGCCAACGAATGACGGTGGCTATATTCTTTGTGGTTCGACGGAGTCTGTCAGCGACGGAGAAGAAGACGTATTGCTGTTGAAAACCGATTCAAACGGTGAACGCCAGTGGTTCAAAACGTTCGGTGCGCAGTGGAGCGATGTCGGTTATTGCGCCATCCAAACGAATGACGGCGGATATGTGGTTGTTGGTGTTACGATCAAGGGAAATGAAGGTACGGAGAGCATTTTCGTTCGACGGACCGACGGCAACGGTAACATGGTATGTACAAAAAACATCGGCGGCGGCGAGCAGGACATCGCTTATTCGATCGACCAATCCGTTGATGGTGGCTTTATCATTGCCGGCTGGACCAGGTCTCAGGGATCGAACGGTTCGGCACTCCTTGTAAAGCTCAACAATGCCGGCGACCAGGAATGGGTTCAGATGTTCGGCGGCACTGAATGGGATGCATTCTACTCAGTAAGCCAAACCGGCGACAATGGTTATATTGCGGCGGGCGAGACCAAATCCGTCGGTCGCGGAGGAAGCGATGCATTGCTTTGCAAAGTCGACGAGAATGGATCCCGGCAATGGATGGAGACATTCGGAAAGCGCCAAGACGAATCCGGTTTCTGCGCAGCCCAAACAGCCGACGGCGGCTACATCTTGGTTGGTAAGACAACGGCATACGACAGCGAGCATGATGACGAGGACATTCTTCTGATAAAGACCGACGCCCACGGTTCCGAAGAGTGGGCTCGCGAGTATGGCGGCAATTGTCCGGATGTCGGTTACTACGTTGAGCAAACCACCGACGGTGGTTACCTTATGTGTG
>WJJU01000432.1 GCA_014729595.1 Chitinivibrionales bacterium | reverse complement strand
CCCCTACCCTCCACCACCGGCCCGTCCCCGCGCCCAATCCTTAACATCATCGACAAAAGCGTCAATCGTTTCCTCCTTGGTATCCCAGGCGCACATCAGGCGTGCGCCTCCCGTACCGATGAACGTGTAGAACCGCCACCCTTTTTCATGAAGATTCGTCACCATCGTGTCGGGCATCTCTACGAATACCGCATTTGCTTCGCGCGGGAACTGAATATTGACACATTCGATTCCGCGCAGCTTCTCTTCGAGCGTTGCCGCGCATTCATTGGCGTGGCGCGCATGCTCCAACCAAGCGCCGCTTTCAAGCACACCGACCCACGGCGCCGCCAGGAACCGCATCTTCGAGGCAAGCTGCCCGGCTTGCTTGCATCGGTACTCGAAATCCTCGGCCAACTCATGCCGAAAGAAAATGACCACTTCACCAATAGGCAATCCGTTTTTGGTTCCGCCCAGGCAAAGCACGTCGACTCCCGCCCGCCAACTGATCTCTTTGGGCGCGACTCCCAGTGATACTACTGCATTTGCAAATCGCGCGCCATCCATCTGGACCCGGAGGTTACGATCGGCCGTCACCGTCCCGATCGCGCCCAGTTCATCCGGCGTGTAAACGGTTCCCAGTTCGGTCGATTGGGTAAGACTGACAACCTTGGGCTTGGGGTAATGAAGGTCGGTGCGACGGGTAACCAGGCGCTCGATTTCTTGGGGCATCAACTTGCCGCAAGGCCCACCGCCCGCCAGTATTTTCGCGCCGTTGGAGAAGAATTGCGGCGCGCCACATTCATCGGTTTCAATGTGAGCCAGTTCGTGTGCTATTATCGCGTGGTAAGACTGACAGAGCGAGGCGAGCGCCAGGGAATTGGCGGCGGTACCGGTAAAAACGAAAAACGCCTCGCAGTCGGTCTCAAACACCTCGCGGAATAGATCGCACGCCCGATGCGTCCACGGGTCCTCCCCATACGATTGCACGTGCCCCCGGTTTGCCCGATTGAGCGCCTCAAGCGCCTCCGGACAGATTCCGGCGTAATTATCGCCGGCCAACTGCTGCGGAAAACCATTGGTCATCGTGTATGGCCTCCTCTCGTCGCCCACAAAAGTCCGCGCCGCATTATCGTACGCACCTCAGGGGCGTCGAATTCTTTCGCCCGGTGACCCAATGAACAATAAAAAACCCGCCCTTTTCCATAACGCCTTTTCCATACCGCCGGGATCACGGCTCCTTTAATCCAATCAATGCCCTCGTGCTCCCCCGAACAGGTGGTGCTCGCCAATACTTCATTGCTCGGATCAACATGCATGTAGTACTGCTCTGAATGCACCGAGAAATCATCAATACCTTTCATGATCGGATCGTCGGGTTTGACGACATTCACCGTGTAGTCGATAATGCCGCCCGGATGAGCGACAAATTGGCCGCCGATCATAAACTGGTAGCCTACGTTGTTACGAAACGCGTCGCCCACCCCGCCATGCCAACCCGCCATGCCCACACCGCCCCCGACCGCATTCAGAAGAGCGGCCTCCTGCTGCTCGGTTAGTTCACCCAGAGTCCAGTTCTGAACGATTAGGTCCAGTGACGACATCAGTTCAGTATCGATATATGAGTCAAGCGAATTTGACACGATTACCTCGTATTCCCATTCTCGAAGAGATTGCTCAAAAACATCGGCGCACTGTTTAGGCTCATGGCCCTCCCAGCCGCCCCATACGATGAGTGCCCTTTTCATTGTCTGCAACCTCCTGTCGGGTTGTTTTCTGATTATTTTTGTATACGGCGCATCTTCCGGCCTTCGCCCCTTTTATCACCGGGGTCCTTGGAGTGACCAACGGGGCGGGAGGGATCCTGAGGCCACAATGTTTTCGGTCGCTCCCGGCATTCCGGGTGCTTTGAGGGCCTCGGAGGACGGCCTGACAGTAACGCACGCTCTCTTCGTCCACTTTTTCGGCGATGTGAAATACATTTAGGCTACACAGACATTCAAATATACCGCTTTCGAGGGATTCGGAACAGATCTTTGCTTCCCATTATACCATAATGATACTCACTACGCCTTTTGGACTACGCCTTTTGGATTGGATCAAGCGATCACCTTGTCGTCTGGATTGGCGAATGAAGGCGGCGGCGAGCGCGGGATAGTCGGCCGGCCTAAAGAGGAGGTTTTTATACGTGGATATGGCCCGTTTAAGGCCGGGAAAGCGACTTGCCCCTTTCATGCAGTTCACAGATACGGGGTGTCGATGGCAGATTTGACTTTGCTCATCTCTTAGCTAGAGACCTACTTTATTATATTAGAGTATATGCCGGGCTTTCGCTAATGCATTGAACTGCAACAAGTTAGGAAATTTCGCACCCGAGTGTCCCTAATCCGCGGAGGGGGGGGAGCCGGTTGTATCGCACGAGCTAAATTTACTATTTTGATGCCCCTCGTGTTCGCCGTAGCGGGACAAACACGAGCCAAAAAAGTAAGGCAAAATGAGCATGAGCAGTAAGCGAAGAGTTGTTATCTCGGGACTGGGT
>WJJU01000431.1 GCA_014729595.1 Chitinivibrionales bacterium | reverse complement strand
GAAGTTTAGCAACCACATCAAAAGACCAAGCACGCTTGCCGAAATGATTATGGCTCCTTTGCCGGCGTGCAGCGGCCGGATTGCGGCTATTATCAGGGCGAAGACGGCGCCGGCCACGACGGAATAGGCCAAATGAACCAGCGTTCCGGCAATGATCGCAACTCCTAATGAGACATCCGGGGTCAAAGCTTGCCTCCCCAAGGCTACCGCCGCGATCATGCGGAACGGTCCAAAGGCGTTGCCGGCGGCGATGGCCGCGACAATCATTTCGAATACGGCGAAAGCGATCCCGCCGATTATGCCGGCTACCATGCCGGTTTTTGCCCATGACCAATAATCGATATGTGGTGATTCTCTACCCGCGGCACCTGCTTCATGAGCGAGTTCCATAAAGGTCTCCTTGACTAAGGTTAAATGGGTCCCGTTTGCCTATTGGTGCATTCTTTGCCGGATTCACAATGTGCCCGGCCGCCCGAAGGCTGATGATTCCGGGGAGCCACAATGACAAACGCTTTTGAAAGTTGCACTCGTGTGGTTTTGGAAAGAGCAAACTTTATGCCCGTCACCCCATTACTTATAGGAAGGATCGCTGTGCAATGTGTGCGTCTGTCGCGGTTTTGATGGTGCTCCCGTTGTTGCGCATTTACCATTTTGTCGGTATTGCACGGGTAGTTACGGTGCATCCAAAATGTAGCCGATTCGTTGCAAAAGAGTTCTCTGGTGATTAGGGTTTGGCGCGAATTCTGAGCCTTTGGTACTCACCTTTGGCCGGTTGATTCAATAAAGATATAAGGCTATATTCCTGGTGGCAGTCTACAATCCGCTTGTCCCGCCTCGAGAAAACCGTCCAGTCCGGGGGGCAGTGTTTTTGCACGGAATTATCTCCCGAGGGAAGAGGCATTGGCGATTCGCGGGTCGAGGGGAAATATGCTGTTCCGGACCGTAGCCAATCATTTTCATGCATCGAAATGCATATAAACAAACAAGTCGCTTTGAATGTTGATCGCGATTGGTGTTCGTTTGGAATGGACCCGGTTTTCAAAAAATTTGGTGGTTTCGGCCATCCGGGGTCTTTGCCGGTCCTTGATGTATTCGAAACGACTTGCAGGAGGGAAGCCCGCACCGGAGTGACCGAGGTGAGAGATTTATCGCATTCAGAATGAATACAATGTATAGTATTATTTAGGGAATAAGGAATAGATAAGGGTGCTATGAATATTTCGGCCGAAACACTTGAGCAGATTCATCCGGACAATCAGCCCGCGAGTCGCGGCATTTCCATCCTTCTGGTGAGCGTTTGCATTCTTGTTTTGGGTAATAATTTGCAGAACACGCTTCTGGGGGTACGTGCGGGCGTCGAGGGGATGTCTTCGTTGGGCATCGGCCTTATGATGTCATCCTATTTTGCCGGTTTTGTGCTGGGATCGGTATATTTGCCTCGTCTGATTGTCGCGGTTGGCCACATTCGTACCTATGCCGCGCTTGCATCGATGGCTTCGGCGATAACACTCGCCTATATTTTAGCCGTCTTTTTGCCGGCATGGGTTGCTCTTCGATTTCTTCAGGGGCTTTGTTATGCCGGTATGATTCTTGTGATAGAAAGCTGGCTTAACGGCTGCTCCACCAAAGCTACCAGGGGGCGGGTGCTGGCGACCTATGGGATCGTCTTTTGGGGAACCGCCGCCACCAGCCAGACCCTGCTCAATCTTGCGCCGGCCCAAAGTTTTATCCTTTTCGGGGTTGTTTCAATCTTGGTCAGCATGGCGTTGGTGCCGATTACCTTGGCGCCAACCCGTGCGCCTTCGAGCGTCCCGAGCAAGCGCTTGCAATTGAAAAGGCTTCAGGCGATCTCCCCTCTCGGTTTGTTGGGGGTGCTGGTCAGCGGTCTGTGTATTGGTGCGGCGTGGGGCATGGGTCCCGTATTTGCCGATAATGTGGATCTCGACAGTGTCGGTATAAGCCTGTTTATGGCTTCGCTCATGGCCGGCACGTTGCTTTTTCAGTGGCCTTTGGGGCGGTTGTCCGATATGGTGGACCGTCGCTATGTAATCGTTGTCGCAGGCACGGTCGCGGGTGCGATAAGCCTTCTTATAGCGTTCGGAATGCCCCACTCGTTCCCCGTGCTTATCGCTCTGGTTTTGCTTTACGGCGGATTCAGTTTCCCCCTGTACTCATTGGGAGTCGCCCATGTAAATGATTGCGTTTCGGTTGAAGAGAGTGTTGGTACCGCCAGTACGCTGATTCTCTTGCAAGGCGTTGGCTCCGCTCTGGGGCCACTGATTGCCGGCGCCTTAATGGGTGCCGTTGGGCCGGCGGGGCTCTTTTTTTTCGTCGGAACCTCTCTGCTCGCCCTTGCCGTCTACGGCCTATTCATGATTCCGTTGCGCAAACCCTCTTCGAGCAAAATAAAGCGTGCATTCATGGCGGTGCCGCGTATCAGCCACGTTTTGCTCTGGGAATACTCGCGGCGTAAAAAGAAGAGCCGGGGAGCGGTCCAAAATAACTAAGAGACCGTTTGAGATGCCGGCCCGTGCATCGAAATCGACCGGTCCGGCAAGGTACACCTTGGCTGCGTGCAGCGCATATTCCACTCGTTGTACTTGGCCGGATATAGCGGCTCATTTTGAAAGCGAGTCTTAGTGCCTCTTTCGCTGTTTTGACTGATTAGGGCGTCTCGCCATTGAATATTGAGAGATTTCGGTGTATCATTTGGTATGTGCCCTCGGTGCGAAGTGGCCGGAACGGTCACGGGCCGGGGCGGGAGAATGCCAATGAACTACAGTCTCGATCTGGTGGCGGCGAAGCTTGATGAAAATATGCCTTCACTGTCTCCGACGGCCACAAAGGTGATGGAGTTGGCCAACGACCTCAACTGTTCGCCGTCAGAGCTTACCAAAGTGATCAAACTGGATCCCGTGCTTTCGGCGAAAGTCCTTAAGCTTGTTAATTCTTCGTATTTCGCTCTTAGCAATACGATTGTTTCGCTGGAAAAGGCGATTATTCTTTTGGGACTCAACACTATTAGGAATCTGGCCTTGAGTGCCGCGGTTCTGTCGCAGATGGAGCGGAAGCGTCTTGCGCAGGCATTCGATGGAGAAGCATTTTGGTTGCATTCCATTGGCGTGGGCGCCGCGGCTAAACTTATTGCGCGGAAACGGGGCGTGGAAAAAAAGCGGCTCGAGGATTTTTTCATTGCCGGTCTTCTCCATGATCTGGGCCTTCCGGTGGAAGGGTTCATGTTCCCGGAAGAGATGAAGCGAATTGTTGTTGCGGCGGCCGAAGTTGGGGTTATGGGTGCCGAAGAGGAGGTACTAAACGGTGTAGGCCATTGTGTTGTCGGCAAGCTTTTGGCTGATCGATGGCGCTTATCGCTCGACTTGGCGAAAGTCATGGCGCTTCATCATACCCCTTGGATCGAGGGGGCTGAAACCGAGCTTAATCTGACGGTGTATCTGGCCAACGTGCTTTGCAAAACTATCGGTGTAGGGTTGGTGCTCGATAAGCGGCCGGTAGATTGTGATCCCATGGTTTTCGAGGAACTGGGTGTGGAGCCCTCGATCGGAAAGGAGATTGCGGAGTCTCTTCGGTGTGAAATCGAGCGGGCAAAGGAGTTTCTGAGCGTATGAAGGTAACGTGGTGGGGGGTAAGGGGCTCGGTACCGGTTCCCGGCAAAGACACGGTGGCGTTTGGCGGCAATACCGCCTGCGTTTCGGTCGAGTTCGGAGAACGTATCGTCATCTTCGACGCCGGAACGGGAATACGTGCGTGCGGTAATTACCTCCTCGCCAAACACAAACCGGTCGAGGCTACGATCTTTATTTCACACACTCATTGGGATCATATCCAGGGGTTTCCGTTTTTTGTTCCCGCCTACATTCCCGGCAACCGGTTCGTGATCGGTGGTCCCGTCTCCGACGTCGGGGGTAAAACCATACGTCAGGCCATGGAGCTGCAAACAAGGTATGAGCATTTTCCGGTACGGATCGAGCAGTTGGGCGCTCGCATTGAATATGTCGATTGTACGGAAGGAATTATAGAAGAGGAAAGGCCCACGATCACGGCATGCCGTGTCAACCATCCGGCCACTTGTCTGGCCTACCGAATCGAGCACGAAGGCAAAGTATTTGTCTATGGTGGGGATCATGAACCGTATCGTAACGTCTATCGCGACGGAGACAACGGGGAGGAAATAGACGAGGAATTTCTTACCGAGCTTGACGCGAATGTCGAGGAACAAAATCGCAAGATTGTTGATTTTTGCTCTGGAGCCGATCTGATCTCGTGGGATGCTCAATACACAAAAGATGAATATCGAAATAAAATAGGCTGGGGACACGGTTGGTACGAATACAACATGGAGTTTGCACAAAAGACCTGTGCCGGCCATATAGTGTTTACGCATCATGATCCCGCGCGCACGGACGCCCAACTCAATGAGTACGAAAAGCGGCTGCGGCCGTCGGCCGACATCAATGGATTTAACCTGGATTTTGCCCGAGAGGGGCTTGTGGTTGAGATTTAGGGCAAAAGCAACAATCCCTTCTCCCGGCCGACAATCTGCGGCGGCGCGTATGATGCGGGCCGCTTGCGCGACGGTTCACAAAGCACACCGTGAACACCGCCCGATCAGGCGTTGCACGGTGACGGCGGGCTGCTTATCAGCTTTAGGATTCCCGCGGTGGAGAAAGCGGCTCCTTGCGCATGTGTATCACCCGCTCGACTCCGGCCCGCCAGACGCCTTCGGAGTCGACGTACTCCCAACGGTCTTCTAGCGGTTCCGTTTCGATCGCACAATAGCCCAGACGCGCATAAAGCCGATGGGCGCGCGGATTACGCTCGGGGGCTACGGCGATAAAAAGGCGGTTATGGCCCGCTTGGTGGGTGAGCGTTTCCATCACACCAATAAATTTCGTCCCCAACCCTTTACCGCGATGGTCTTCGCGAATGGTAAGATCGACTATCTGCGGAAGGTGGCTCATTGAAGGCCATGACGTGGGTTGAGCCGGCACCAGGCAGGCAAAGCCGATAATTTCTTCGCTCAATTCCGCCACCAAATATCGTAGTGTCCTTCCGTCGGACACCGCGATACGACAGCCATGCATCCTTTCGCCGTATTTGATCGCTCCGAGAGAATGCGTATCGGCGGGAGCGGCGTCGCGCACCGAGAAAAGAGTGTCCGCAAAATCCATTGTCACAATTTCTTCCGCAGCCGAAGTTCTACATCCTCCAAAAATCGGGGAACGAAAACCCGGTAGGCAAAGCGGATAATCCACCGCGGCAGATTGACGGTGGGGGAGAGCCAGGCGACGAACCCCGCGCGGGTTTTTTCCGGTCCCAGGCGACGGCAGTACCAGCGAAGGCCGAATAAGTCGGCTTGGACGGCGATTATGCCTCCTTTAGGGGCGTCTCGCCATTGTTCCGTGAGTCCTTTATCGTGGGTTTTGGCTATTCTGACCTGCAAAAGACTGTCACCTGAAGAATCTATCGATTCCACCGCCCCTACGGCCCAAACCCGATAGAGAACCGTTCCGAGTTCAAAATACGCATGGTATGAGGGGAGATGGGTTAGGGAATCATCATGCAACGGAAGGAATTCGCGCACGAACTTGAATGCCTTCCCGTACGCGTCGAAATCAAGCAGCGTCGCTTTTACTTCCCCGTATGGCCGCGAAAACGTGCGAAATGATGCTCCAACATAAACTGACTCGGTTTCAGAGACTAAATCGATCCAATTCGTATCACCGTCACTATGGTAAAGACTGTCGATTGTCCGCATGGTCGAAGAATCCGGCTGAAAAGCGGCGCCATGTGCGACCAGTATCATGAGTGCTGCCATGAACCGTACTATTCCCGCTATACCCGTCGACGAAAACATAGCTGCTGATGTCTCCAACTCATGTATAGAGCTTAAAAAACAAAAATGGTGTCCGGCAAGGTACCGACGATACTCTTGGCCCTCAGAGCCTAAGCGATTCAGTTCGCGGCAAGTCCAGAGAACCTCGATTTATGAGTGTCGGTTCGGTGGAAATGACCCCTTGATAACCTCTTTGAGTGGGAAGATCACCGCGGAGCGTGTGAAATGCGCGGTAGCCGAGATGCCAATGACCGAAATCGATGGTTGCTATGGGCCAAACCTGGAATTCGAGATTGTTGTCGAATGAAATCATCGAGATGTCTTCGGGTACTCGCACTCCCTTCCATTGGAGATAGGAAAAGAGCTGCCGAGCGCGATAATAGTTTGCGGTGATAACGGCGGTAATATCGGGTCGGCATTTGAGCAGGTGCTCGAATTGCCGTCCGTGAGAAATGAGTGATCGCGTTAAATCCCCGCGTTCAAGGGCAATGCGTTCTCGAGCGGTGATCCTACCCCTGGTTTTAAGCCATACCCGCGGGGGATCAACGGTTTCGGGCCAGGGCAACGAATCGAAAGTAGGTCCGAACTCATCGCTTGCGACGGCGCATCGATAAATAGTCATGTGAGGCCACTTAGCGCGTGCCAGCTTAACACACTCTTGGTAACGCCGTGCTTCCCATTCGACGCTCGAATTGCGTCCTAGATAGCCGATGCGGGAATGGCGCAACGCGGCAAGGGTTTCCAGCGCCCGAAATAGCCCCGGCCGTTCAGCCAACCGGCAGCGCACGAATAGTTTGTTGTCGGGGCTCGGAAAGGCGGATTTGTAGTTCTGATCGAACCATACCAGCGGTCTTCCCATGCGCAAAAGCGCCCGAATCAGCGGGCGGAAGCCGGGACGGCTTGGCTGGGGCCATATCATGAGCGTGCCGATATGCCACTCGCCGAAGCGAGCGATTTTTTCGTGAATTCGTGCCGCAAGCCTATGTGGCATGGATTCGAATGGTAGCTTTTCCGAAACAGGAAAGGGAACAAGACGAACACGGTGACGAGTGCATTCGCTACAAAATGCTTCGCAGAAACTATGCGTTCGCGGTGAGCGTACCAATGTCCGCCAATCCCGGTCATGCGGCAAAACAACCGCAATTACCGGGGTGTGGCCCATGGAAAAGGAGAAATGAGTCACCGGGCGTTCACCCACAATCCAAGCGCGGCCGGCTTGATGTACGAGCTTTTCGGAGATCAACCGACGATAGACCGACCGCACGGTACGCTCGGCAAGATGGTAGGTTTTTGCATAGTATGCCGCTTTGGGTAGCCGTGCGCCTACTACTAGGCGACCCCGTGTGATCTCATCCCTCAGCTTGGCATAAAGCCGTTCGCGAGGCGCCGGTGAGGACAACGTCTCTTTCGGATGCATATCCCTACCGACCACCAACATGCGTCTTCCGCGGGAGAAGTCAAGTACACCTTGATCGCGAAGAATAGCGCAAGCGCTGAGAATGGTTGATCGAGAAACCCGGTGGCGCCGGGCAAGCCGTGTCGCCGAGGGTAGTGCCTCGGGAGCATACCGGATAATATCTTGATGGATTCGCTCCGCAATTTGTTGAGCCAGCGGACGGGCGTCGAGACGGTTGGGCATACGAAAGCCTTTTAGGGAAATGTTAATCTTGTTATACTGGTTGGGCCGTTTAGCACGGAATCTCTTTTGTCTCAATATAGCTGTCGCCTTATCTTTAATTCTACTAGGTTGGATATCGTATCGAAGAATCTTCTAAATGCCGTGCGGTGTTATCCGCCCGTCGTTGGCCCGGGGGGGAGCGGCGGTTCTCGCGATGAATTGCTTGCCGGCGGCTATGGCTGTGCCACTCATAAAATCTCCAACGGCGCGGGAGCGGCAATGGATTTTGCGAGTGATCGCCGCGCCGCGGGAAGCCAAGGAGATCGGATTGGTTAGAGAGTTAGTGAGCGAGACAGAGTATCGATACCGACCTTCTTATGCGCTATTTTCTCATTTTTGTACCGTCTTTGTGCGTTCAGCGTTAGGATGGTAATAGCTATGCGTTTATCGATATTGCATTTCTCTATAGTTTTTTTTCATCACTAAATACCCAAAGGGGGAAGGGTTATGATGGTTTTTCTGAAGCGGGCGGCGGCGATCGCCCTATGTGTGATGCCTCTTCAGGCACAGAGTTTCTTAGGACATTCGATACCCGACAGTCTTGCTATGATCGACGGCGATTATACCGTAAGCGGTGTCGAAATAGTTGGCGGTATAAGCGGCGGTGGGACGCTTACCATGACCGATGCGGATACGCTCATTGTTGTAGGAGACGCCGATCTGAGCGGGTTCACGCTTTCCGACCCAACGGCCGGGGTGATAGTATTCGGCCTTATGGAGGATCCCGCGAAAACTGAACTGAAGGTAGAATGTGGAACCTTAGAGTTGAATCATCTTTGGTTCATTGGCTCGGGTTCACAG
>WJJU01000041.1 GCA_014729595.1 Chitinivibrionales bacterium | reverse complement strand
CGACCCATGCCGACAAATCTCGAAGGAAAAGGTCGCTTTCTTTACGAAGGCGTTTAAGGGCGGTTTTGTAAGCCGCGGCCGCGCCGCGGCGTCGTTCCGAATCGCTTTCTTTCCCCAGACGCTTGAGCAGATTGCCTAAAAAGTCAAGATAGCGGGTCATGCCGGCCGTATCGAGTTCGGTGCGAAGGTGGCGGTGCCCCGACGACTCCAGATGATGCGCTTCGTCGAAAATGATTGAGCCGATACGGCCGAGGAAAGAGCTTTCACTGCACATTTCGGAGAAAAACAGAGCATGATTTATCACAACGATATGAGAGCCGAGCGCGCGACGGCGGGCGTGCTGCAGAAAACAGTCGCCGAACATTGGGCAGCGGCGCCCGAGGCATTCGTGTGATTGGGCTGAAATCAGATTCCAAACTTTTGCGAACCATTTTCGGTTGAACAGCCGCTGCTCTTCGATATCACCGGTTTTGGTGTGTTCGGACCACCGAATGAGTGGTAGAATACCGGAACGCTCACGGGGTGAAAGGTTCCCTGACTTCCCGCTCAAGAGAAGGTGCCATCGATGGCGGCACAGGTAGTTTGCACGCCCTTTCAGCACGCTGTAGCGTAGGTCTCCGACAAGCGAACCGACCACCGGCAGATCTTTAGCGACTAACTGGTCCTGAAGGTTCCGGGTGTGCGTCGAAACGAGCACCCGAGTGTTGTTCTCTTTTGCCCAAAGTGCGGCGGGAATAAGGTAGGCAAGAGATTTACCGGTTCCCGTTCCGGCCTCGGCGACCAGAAAACCGCTTTCATTAAGAACCTTGAGAACATCGGTAGCCATAGTAAGCTGCGACTTCCGCGGGGCGTAGCCCTCTAGAACGTCCGCCAAGCCACCCGTACCCGAAAAACACTCGACAACCTTTTGGTATTCCTGCTTTTTGGGTGTTTGCGGAATTCCCAGCCGAGGCGGTGGCGGCGGAAGAGTTGCACCGGCGACGGTAACCGGCCGATTTAGCCGTCGGTCGATTGAGTTGTTCAGGATCGTCTTGAGAGCGGACGCCGGTGCGAATCGTGCGAGAACCCTGCGGGTCTCCAGGGTGATTTCGGCCAGCTTGGGGATGAGAACCGAGGCGAGTTCACCCGACGCCCGCGCATCATCCAGAGCCCTATGAGCGTTGGTGAGTGTAATACCCTGCGAGAGCGCGACTTGGCCAAGTGCATAACCGGGAAGATCAAGCAGCGTTAGGCGCGAGAGTGAGGCGGTGTCGAGCTGCGGATTGTTCAATTTTGTGCGCCCGCGACGCTTAAGCTCGGCGTTGAGAAAATTGAAATCAAAATCGACTTGGTGACCGCACAGCGTATCGTGCCCGATGAATTCTAGTACGTTGTCCAGGATACTTTCAAGCGTGGGCGCGTTTGCGACAGTTTCATCATTTATGCCCGTCAGATCCTTCACCGCCTGTGGTATCGGCATGCCGGGGTTAACAAGGCTGGAGTATTCTTCTTGGGCACGCCCCCTAACAAACTTCACGAGACCGATTTCGGTGATTCGGTCAGTCCTGAACTCCAAACCCGTAGTCTCCAGGTCGATTGCAACGAAGTTTGGTACGGCTATGGATGCTTCGTTTCGGCCGGCGGCTTTTCCGCGCCCCTTCGAGGAGGCCTTCCGGCCTTTACGGGCTATTGCGGCAAGAGCGCGCGAGCTGTTGTTTTGGGGCAGAAGATCTGCAAGTCTCGGCATGGAATAATACTTTCGTGTTCAGTGGACGGCGGGTTATATCTTTGATGTATAGCACAAAAAATAGTAGTTGGTTCCGAGAACAAGAGACGAAAAATGGATGAAAGGCCCTAAGCCTCGAATATCCGGCCGCATTGGGCCGCTTTCAGAACGTGCTACGTCAGGGAAGGCCGAGCGAGAAGGCCTGAATGTGATCCTGCAAAGCGGGAGACGAGGCATATCCTCGAAGATATAGCGAGGAGGCGCAGCGAAACAGACTGGTCGTCGCGGTTGGCCGGAGTAGCAGCTCATTTTGAAAGCGGTTCCTAAGCTGATCCGCATTTTTTTGCCGCGGCACATACGATGCGGTTTAGGCCTTGGATGATGCTCCGGTATTCCTTCCGCGGCATGGCATTTGGCTATGCTCCCCCGATTATACATTCGGCCGTACCGTGAGGGCGCTGCAGCAACATGATGTTCGAATCACTGAGATTTTGGCTAACCGAATCGAAACTTCCTCGAATACCCATCATTTGCAGCTCCTCTATGCTGAGTTTGTCCATCATGATCGCCGCCGTTGCCGAGCCGTTGCGCATCAGAGAGGTTTTGGCTGAATTCGAGAATCATACCTATCTCACAGAGAATCGCGGCGTTGGATTAGACGTCTTCTTTTTGGCCGAGCCCAAAATAGTTGCGCTTCATCCTCGGGGGCATGAGCTTACTTTCGATACTACGTCGACCCATGGGCGCATTATGGCCGGAAAAGCCTTTTTTATGATTGGGCGTGCCCAAAGCGATGAGAAGGGCTTTGTCGAACAGGGCTTCCGGGGGACCGTACAACTCGAACACTATAATCGTGATTCGCTTATGCGCGGCTATATATCCAAAGGAATCGCCGCCGACGGGGCAAGCGGGCAACTTGTCGACGGCTACGACACGGTTTCAATTACTACAAGCCTCTCCGCGCAGGGACATTGGGCCGCTCGAGCGTATGTTTCGGAAGTGTATGCCGCTTTACCGTATGTCGCGTTCGATATCGATGCGCACGTTCGAGCGGCCGAAGTGCGTGAAGAGAATTTTGATCCGTTCTTTCCGCTGGTCGAAGGGACGGAGATTTATCATACGGATAAGTACAAGTTGGGGCGTGAAGAGTTGGGCGTCGCGGCCGTTCTTTCGCCAAGTATTGGTTTGGGAAGGCGTACCAATGTGACCCATCTCAATGCCGCTTTTGCGCTCGAACGCGAACTCAAGCGCTGCGGAGCGATACACTTTTCTTTGGCCGATGTCACACTGGCGCGGATTGCGGCCCTGCTTTCTCGAAATGATTCGTATCGGTTAAAGAATTTGCCGGTTGCTCGCCGTTTCAAAGCGGAACTTGATGCCATCCTCCGTACCGACGCGGCGGTTGCACCAGGAAATCTTACGTGCTTGTCACCTTTTGTG
>WJJU01000430.1 GCA_014729595.1 Chitinivibrionales bacterium | reverse complement strand
CGGGGGACATGATAGGTCCCGAGCCGAAAGGCGACGGCATATCATATTCTTCGGGACGAAGTGATGAAACGGCGGTAGTGAAGTAGGTGAGGACTCGGAGGCCGGGCCGGCACTCAGCGGCGTTGAAACGAGTGGGCGGCATGCCGCGACGTAGACGTAGCCCGCGGCGAAGGGATGAAAAGGAAGGAACTTCTATTGTTTATTATCAATTATTTACCGCAAACCGCCGATTGGAGCTTCAATGCGCATACGGGTTTATTACGAAGATACCGATTGTGGAAATGTCGTTTATTATGCAAATTACCTTAAGTTTATGGAACGAAGTCGTACCGAGTATCTTCGAGAGCGAGGGATCGACCTCTTGGAGTATCACGAGAAGGGATATTTGTTTGCCGTTGTCGAGGTACATGTAAAATATCGTCGTGCTGCGCGGTACAATGATCTTTTGGAGGTTGAATCGTCATTGCGGGAGCTGTCTTCCCTTTCTATGCTGATCGACAACACCATAAAGGATCAAAATGGAAAGCTACTGGCTACGGGTGAAGTGAAATTGGTTTGTATCGGTCCCAAAGGCAAAGCATGCCGCATACCGCGAGAGATCGCTGATGCGCTTGCCGATTAGAAGCGGTCTTTACGACGGCGAAGTTCCGCGAATACCGCCGCGTCATCGTCGTCGTGCATCCCCAACGCGGCTTTGATGCTCGGTTCAGAAACGCGAAGGAAAGGGTTGGTTTGCTTTTCTTCGGCTATAGTGGACGGTGCCGTGGGTTCATCGCAGGCAAGTAGCTTGCGGGTTGTTTCCAAGCGCGCTCGTACAAGCTCGTTATGTGGTTCTATCGACAGGGCGAACAGTAGGTTTTCTTCGGTGTACTCGTGGCCGAAATATACCAACGTTTCGTCACCCGACGACGTCGCCGAGCGAAGCGACCGCAGCATTTGCTCAGCCGTTCCTTCAAAAAGCCGACCGCAGCCGGCCCCAAACAACGCATCACCGGTAAAAAGGGCATTGAGCTGGGGGAAGTAGTAGCCGACGTGAGTCGAAGTGTGGCCCGGCAGTGCAAGCACCCGCACCTCGAGTGCGCCGACTCTGAAGGTGGTGTCTTTCCGCACCATGTGATCAGTGCCCGCGATCCGTTGTGAATCAGGTGAAGTAATCAGGCTGCCGAATGCCCGCTGCAGCGTTCCCGCCCCGCCCACATGATCGCCGTGATGATGGGTCAGCAGCACGGCTTCGAGATCAAGATTCTGCTTGCGGACATATTCCCGAATCGGTCTGGGTTCGCCCGGATCAATAACCAGAGCCGTGGCGCCGTGCGAGACGACGTAGGCGTAATTGTCTGACAAAATGGGAATAGTCTTGACGGTTAAACTACTCATGTTTCTTTTGCGGTTAATAGCGCAGAGAAAACGATACCGTTATGCGGTGCTCGGTATGTTCTTCTCGCAGTGAGTTTTCCCAATTCGACCACAACATAGTTGCTTTCCATTGTGAATACGCGTAGGCCGCCTCCACCGCAAGCACATCCTTGAGCAGGTACGCAAATCCACCCGAAAACCGACGTACATTTTCGATATCTTTCATTTTTGGTTCTAAAGCCGGAAAGTTATCATTCCATTCAAGCATGTACGGATGCAGGTCCAATTGTTGCATAGCGTAGCCCGCTCTTAAAAGAAGCGGGGTATGCCATACGGGAATTTCGACACCGACGTTGCCACCGCCTTTCCAGTCCCTCCGTGGTGAATGCGCTTTCGCTTCGGCAAAAGGCGCCCGGAATGCGGCTTCCGCCGATAACGTAAGCATGGGAAAACGGAAAGCCAATCCAAACGCTCCGGTAAAGGCTGATCGGAGGGTGGCTTTTTGTTCGGAATATTCCTTGTAGTAGGTGTACGCACTGTCACGCAAAGTATATTCTTGACGCATTAGAATGACCTGCGGGACGGCAAGTCGAAGGCCGAGAGAAAACCGTTTACTGACGGAATACAGAATGCCCGCACGAGCATCGAAACCGCTATAGTTTCGGTCAACCGTTTCGGTATTGGCACGATAGAGGACATCCCTCGCTCCTTCGTTTGCCCAGAATGCGCGAAATTTGAACCTTTGATGCTCACGGCCCGTTACCAACGAAGTCGCCAGGCCTACACCAAGCCCTGGAGCTATCTGCCAGCCCACCGCTCCCGTAAGCAGACTCAGTTGTCCGAACATCGAAACATCGACATTATCATAATAGATATGGTCGCCGCTCTGTAGTACATCGAATATGGTGTCGTTGTCCGGGGTAATTTCGTAGTAAAAACCGTCCCTGTTGCTTCCCCGGTAGGTATCCAAACCATGATAGCTCCAAACATTGTCAAGAATGTACGGCCTCGAATACCCGAACGCAAACGCAAGACCGCCCCGGGTGGTCGGTACCGAGCGGACCCAGCCAGCATGGCTTAGCCGCACACGACGTCGGGCGGCGGTATCTCTGTTGCCGTCGAACGTCGTTACGCTGCCGAGCGGCAAGTAATCCATAGCAACCTGGAATTCACGGTATTTTGAAAACGCAAGCCCGGCCGGGTTCCAATAAGTCGCCGTGTAATCGTCGGCAAGCGCAACGAATGCG
>WJJU01000429.1 GCA_014729595.1 Chitinivibrionales bacterium | reverse complement strand
GAGTTTGAGCGCGGCGAAGGCACAAGTGAAGAACTGGGCCGCTTGGTCCGACGACTTCAAGAAGAATCCGACGTGCTTCCGTTCGAAGCGGAGGGTGTGGCGGAACTGGTCAGGGCGGGCGCGCGGTTGGCCGGCAATAAAGAGAAAATTACCGCTGAGCTTGGTCGTTTGGCCGATATGATTCGTGAGTCAAGCTTTTGGGCCAAAAACGAAGGGGCCGGTAAGGTACGGGGGCGGCACGTCCGAAAAGCACTCGATGAAAAGGTGTTCAGATCCAATCTTATAGCGACCCAGCTTCGTGAAATGATCACGCAGGGGAGTATCCTTATCAGCGTGGACGGCGAGGCGATCGGGCAGATAAATGGATTGAGTGTGGCGCACCTCGGCGATTACATGTTCGGTCGTCCTTCGCGTATTACCGCAAGCATAGGTATCGGATCGGCCGGCCTGCTAAATATAGAACGAGAAAGCAGATTGAGCGGGAAGACCTTCGATAAGGCCATGTTGATTCTCGACGGTTACATGCGCAACAAATATGCAACCAATCACCCGCTGGCTCTCTCCGCAAGTCTTGCGATGGAGCAGAGCTATGGCATGATAGAGGGTGACAGCGCATCGATCGCCGAGCTGGTGTGTTTGCTGAGTGCGCTCGCCCGGGTTCCTCTGCGGCAAGGTATCGCGGTTACGGGCTCGGTGAACCAATGGGGACAGGTGCAGGCTGTCGGCGGCGTCTCCGAGAAAGTGGAAGGGTTCTATGATGTATGCAAGGAACTGGGATTAACCGGTTCACAAGGCGTTTGTCTGCCGTCCGCGAATATCCGCAACCTGGTGCTTCGCCACGACGTTGTTGAAGCGGTGGAGAACGGGCGTTTCCACGTGTGGGCGATGGACTCGGTCGATCAAGCGCTGAAGTTGCTCGCCAATACTCCGGCGGGCGATATCGACAAAGAAGGTAGTATTCATTGGCGCGTGGATCGACGACTGCAAGATATGATTCATGTTCTCAAGGAGCAGAAGGTGTTGGAGCACGGTCGCGAAGTCCACATGACTGAGTTGGTCCACAACGGCCGCCCGGACCCCCGTCCACCGCTACCGGGTCGCGATGAAATTCGGCGGAACTAAAAGCGCGGGAAGATTACCCATGAATGGGCTTTGGCCGCTCGGGCTACAAAACGTGCTTGGACGGCCATATCGATCGGTGGGGCGGGTCAAAGAGCATTGAAACAATGCAACCCGATGAGGCCTCGGATTGATAGCCGGAGCATAGAGAACGTTTTTGCCGTCGCCGCCTTGCTCCTTATCGGTCGCCTATACCCGCGAAAGAACGGCGCTAAATGGATCCATCAGCCGGGCGATCAGTACTCAATGCGGGTTGTTGCGATGCTGTCGGCATTGGCGCGCTCAACTATTTCGAATCCCACGATACCGAGGGTCTTTCCTTCAGCCGTCTTCAGTGCGACTTTCCATGCACCGGGATGAACGTGGCATTTGTAGGTATACCCCCGATAGCCTTCATCGCGACCACCCGTCAGTGTATAGCCCATGACATCGGTTTCTTTCCATTGCGAAGAATTTTCGGGCTTGGTGTACCAATGATGATAGATGCCTTTGCGCAACTTGGTGGGTGCAAATACCGAAGAGAAGCAGAAAACAGTGTCTCCCGGCGCCCATCGGTACTGTTTTTCGCGCTTTTTGCCGAACTGATACCACCGCGGTTTCTCGTATTCGCAGCAATAGGCGCCGTTTCTTCGTTCAACCGAACGGTAGATTCCCATATACTTTTTAGCTAACGGTACCGGGGGGATGATATTTAGAAAGTAGGCGAGGGTCAGAAATGTATACAGTCCGGCGGTGGGAACGATCGAAACTTTGTGAGGGCCAGAGAGCGCTCGAATCAGCGTGTACAGGCCAATCGAGCAAAGGAGGGCAAGAATGAAGGTGAGAGGATTCATGCGTCTGAGCAGCACCGGCACAACCACATTGAGATACATAAACGAAGCCATGGCATAGAGTATGATTGCAAGCTTTATATCACCGAGACGTTTTTCTAAAAATTCATTGCCTACGAGCAGCGCCAAGGGTATCGCCATGAAAAAGAAGGCGGGAGCGGAGGAGGCGCTTTTGAAGTAGTACACGAAAAAGGAGCTGAAAAGACCGCCGAACAGAAATTGGACGGCAAGTGGAAGATGCCGGGAAAAACGAAAGCGTACTCCACGGCCGATGAGTGTTATTGCGACGCCCGCCAAGAGAAGATATACGCCGAAAATGGCCATATCGAGCCTGTTGTCAACTCTGACAAGCGTAAGATTGTCCCAGGTGAATCCTCCCGTGAAACAGATGGCGGGAAGATACGGCTTAATCCGCAAAAAACGACTTTTGGCTGCGTGGATCATGTGAAATTTCCCATGAGGCTTGCAAAAGAAATGGTTTGTACGGTATGATCTATATCGGGAGCGACCTTGAGCATCTGCCGTAAAATACTCCATCCAATTGCTTTGGTGGGTGCATCGGGTATTTCGCGGGAGTAGCAATTATGGGTAAAAAGCACAAGGAACCGTCGGAATGCACGCTCGCCGAGCTGTGCAATCTGATTGTGACATACACATGCCCCTACGAGGATGTTGCCGAATATCTGGAAGACCGCGCATTTACTCTGGCTGTTCGGGGCCGGATCAATGACGCCGTCCGCGGGCTTACCCACATTACCGATTTTTTTGAGCGGATGGTGGGGAAAAACGAGGAGATATGCCGTGACCTGGCCGATATTTATGAACTCATCGGTG
>WJJU01000428.1 GCA_014729595.1 Chitinivibrionales bacterium | reverse complement strand
TGGCCCGTGTGAAGCAGAAGATACGCGACAGAATCGGGCGGCGCTACGGCCTGGCGCTCAAGGAGATGATAGAAGAGCTCAATCCGCTTATCCGCGGGTGGAACACCTATCATCTCCGGAAACGGGGTTGGTGAGCTGAAGTGTACAGACTCCGCCCCCCGCTGTAGCCCTCGCCCCCTCCCCGTCTTCGATCCATAACCACTGCTCACTCTTATAATCGAAATCATCGCGAATATGCAACGCAGACGCATTCTGCAACGCGGTCATTATCATAAGCGCCCCGGCGCTTAGCGCGACTCTGTTCATACCATCCTCCCGCTATCCGTTCGTTGTATGCACCCGTATATTATGGAATACAAAAATCAGCAAGCGGTATGCCCGCGCACATCTTCAAGTTTCGCAACATCCTCGTCATGAGCGCACTTCGGCGCACTTTGATCGGCCAGACGCTCGGGGTTTATTTTTTCCCCTTCAACTAAGGAGAATGATCATGCCGACGCTCACGCTTTCCAAAGACCATTGTTCATCCTTTTCGTGCGGAATCGTTCTGCGCGATGGAACACGGATTCTGTTTGACCACAATGAGACGGTGAAGGAGGGGGGCGCGACGTCGTACCTCTGGAACGGGCCGGGGGTGCGAGGGAAAACACGGGTTGTGCATGAGCGCAACTGCGGCGGCCTTACGCTCGAAACGCAGGTGCAGTTTCATGAAGGTTTTCCCGAAAACATAGACAGCATTCTTCTTTTCTCTTCGCCCCAAGAGCCCGGACGGTTCACTCGGGTGTTCCAGAATCGTCGCGATGTATGGCTTCCCGCGGGAACGCGCAACGCTGACGGGTCTCCGTGTCCGGCCGGCCCCGATCCGAAGTGGGATGCGGACAATCTTATTGCGCTTTTCACGCCAGGCCAACGGGCGCTGCTCGCCGGCGTCAGCCATCCCTGCCATTACGGCATAGAGCTGAGTTACCGCGACGAAATCCTTGAAATTCGCATGCCTTTGACCCGGCAGCCCGGGGCCGGCGAGCGGATCGATTGCGACGCAGTCTACGTGAACGGATCATCCCCCTTACTCGAGGGGCTTGAGTGGTACGGAAAACAGAACCGTTTTAACGCCCGGGCTTTCGGCTACCGTCATCGGTTCACGGTGTGGAATTCGTGGGACTGGTTCAAGAACGCCGTCACCCAAGAAGATATTGTCGCGATGGCCGATTGCATTCGGGCTGATTCTGTATTCGGCGCTCATGTCAATGTTCTTGCGCTCGATGACGGATGGCAGAAGAACTGGGATACGGGGGCGATCGATGAGGAGAAGTTCCCCGACCTTGCCGCTATGGCCCGCGCAATTGGGGATCGCGGCATGGTTCCCGGCATCTGGTACGCGCCGTTTCGCCTGCACCCCGATGCAGCGTGGGTACGAGAGCATCCCGAGACGGTGCTCTGGGGAGAGCCGCGTCCGGTGTTTAAAGTCGCCTTAACCCCCAAAATAGAACGCCGGGTGCTTGACTACACCCACCCTCTGGTTCTCCGCAAAATCTACGAGGACCTTCGTCGGCTTTACGAAGCCGGTTTTCGCTACTATAAAACCGATTTTATCCAACACCCCAACACCTATTTTAGCCGTCCCGACCTCTACGATAAGTCAATAACACCGTCCGACGGGGTTCGGCGGGTTATGCATACGATCCGCGCCGCAATCGGTTTCGAGTCGTACTGGCTGGTATGCGGAACGGAACCCGCCGCCGTAGCCGGCTTGCCCGATGCGGCGCGGGTGGGCGACGATATCAGCTACCGTTTCGGCGCCCAACAGCAAGTCGTGCGCAACTGCGCCCATCATTTCTGGATGAACGGCAATCTCTGGATCAACGATCCCGATTTTCTGATCGTACGGGGCAAGGACACGCAGGACACGCCCTATTTATCGAAATATCAAGAGGAATCCCACACGGATCCCAGCTCACAAACCCGCGAATACCAATTGGGCGTGCTGGGCACGGGCGACGTCGTGGGGCTCGAAGAGGCGCGGTGTTGGGCCAATTTTCATATCATGTACGGCGGCGCGTTATCGCTCGGCGACCATCCGGCGCGTCTTAACTCAGAGGGGAAAAAAATAATCGAGAAAGTGTTTGCCTACCACGGCGGCGGCAAACCCGGCATTCCTTTAGATATCGAAGAGCGCAACCTTCCCGGCAAATGGCTTCGTCCCTACGAACAAGGTTGGCTTTTGGGGCTGTTCAATTTCTACGATGAACCGATGCGCATGAGTCTGAGCGAGCGGGACAGAAACCGTATCGGCGCGATCGAGCGGTGCGAAGACATCTGGAGCGGGCACGAAGAGCGGATTGAATCGGCGCAGTGGTCACTGGAGCTTCCGCCCCACACCTCGCGCGTATTTCGCCTCTATGCGGGGGCTTGAGCCGATGTTTCCCCGTCTGCAGAGCGAGCCGTCATAGCCGAACTGTCCGATCGTTCAAGCCAAAGCATATTTCACGCCGGGCGGCGCGCCCCGCCTTCGTGACCAGGCTTGCGGCCCGCACATGGAACCCCGCGCCCGCACGGGGTTGTTCGCTGCCGAAGCCGCCGGATCGCCTCGGTAGTCAAGCCGGTGAGATCCCTGATGTCCTCGTCGGCCCCCCTTGGTAATGGGCTTGCGAAGTCTGCGGAAGACCGCTCGTTTAGGGCCGATCTTATGGCTGAAATACGCTCCATAAAATTAGTTTAACCTACATTCGTCGGTTCCGAGTGAGGAAAGCGTGCACTGCGCAAAAGACATAACAGAATCGGTCCCGTTTGCGGGACCGGTACGCCACAAGCAGGGGAACGCAGTGACACCTCTTGAGTCGAGAAGGGTTAAAAGCATTGCAGGGCATACCCACTGGGATATGTTCAAAATGCTTGAAAGCCTTATCGGCTCAAGGGCTTGTGCGAACTCCCGCGAGAGAATCGACGAATGTAGGTAGGATCCGTTCGAAATAGGAATTTTCGAACGTCATTGCGGACGCGATCCGGAATCCAGTCCTTCGTTTGCGACCATAAAGATGGACTCCGGCTTTCGCCGGAATGACGGATAACGGGAATTCTAACATTTAGAACAGAAACTAAGTAGCAGCAGGTCAAACTGGAGGATAGAAATGAATCTTGCCCTTTCTCATCATGAAGCCGTTAAGCTGGGCTGGCGCCTTCAAGAAGACGTCCGCGCTTATCGGCGAGCGCTTGGGTCCATAGCAAAGAGGCTGAACCGCTATGCCCCCCAGCTTAGTCAAGAGTTTAAAACAACGGAAAGCCGCAACATTCTGAATGATTTGATCGCGCACCTCTCTTACATGGACCAATCCGCATGGGCGCAACGTACACAACCATTTTGTTGTCAACGAAGTTTGCTGTTGGACGGGATAACGCCGTTTCACGGGCCGCTTTGCGCCATTATAGCAGCTTCGGCGATCAAACTGGGCGATAGGGTTATTTGTATATGGCACGTTTCGGGAACGTCGGTCTCTATCGAATGCTCGGGAGCGCCGATGCCCTATGGAGGGGGAACGAGCGCGCCCTGGCCCGGCGGCATAGTGGTCGTTGAACGATCGACGATAAACCTCGACGTCACGCCGTTTATCGTTAAAGCGGGCGTCCCAAACGACTATGTAGAAATCGGATTACGCGAACGCGACATTGTCGAACAACCATCCTGCAATAAACCGCTCTGGCGATGGACCGCGCGGTTTCTCGAAGACACAACCGGATGCGCAGACCATACGGGTTGGCCGTGTAAGGCGTTTCGGACCGACAAGTACCGGGCACTGGATCAACCCCTGAGCGACAAATCATCGGACTACTTTGAACGCAAGGGATTCGGCGTACGCAAATTGTTTCGGCCACGTGAAGAGAGTTTAGTACACAACGAAGCGCTCGAACGCGAGTACGGTCCGCGCTTCCAAAACGCATATCGATTGTGGTCAAAAGCGCTGAGCGCCTGTATCGTTTGGCCTTTACAAAAAACAGATACGCGGTTTCCTGCACTGTGCCAGGAACGGTTGTCGGAAAGTGAGGATTGTTGCGGGCTCGCTTCCGACGAAGCTCGCCGGATCCTTTTGCGTATACGCATGGCGCTTTCGACATTCCCCATTTCAACGCTATGGACGGACCGGTCGGGATCGGACACGGT
>WJJU01000427.1 GCA_014729595.1 Chitinivibrionales bacterium | reverse complement strand
CCATACGAGAGGATAAGTGGTATTGCGGCAAGTGCGATGGATATGCCGGGAGAGACAAGAAAAAATACTTCCACCAAAGGCATCCCCGCCCAGAAAAACATGGGAATGGACATTACACAAAACACCAACGCCGTACCCAGGTCCGGTTGCTTGATCACTAAGGCAAACGGAACAATAATTAGGATTCCCGGCATAATAAACGAGGTCAGTCGTGAAAGCGATATGCTATTCTTGGACAGGTACCGTGCCAATGCAAATAAAAGACCGATCTTCGCGAACTCCGAAGGCTGTATTCGTGCCGGCCCTACCGTTATCCAACGTCCGGCCCCCTTGCTTACCACGCCGGTAAATAAAACATATACCAACAACAACAACGAGAAACCATACAACACATACGCCATGGAATAATATACCGACATGGGCACCGAGACGAGGCCCAAAATGACTACAATACCCATCACAACCCATACAATTTGACTTTTGGTCACCGCGGCCATGGACCCCGCCGCATTTGCATAGGTGGCACTGTGTATAAGGAACAACCCAATCACCCACAGCGTCGAAGCCGTCAGGAAAAGCGGGAAATCAAACCGGTTTTTTTGATCGAGAAGTTCCATAATGTAACGCTCAAAGCTCTAAGTTCAAACAATGATCGACATAAGCCGAAAAGCAATAAGGGCCCAAAACCAAATAATCGGCGATCGTGTACAACATAGCCCAAAACCGGCAAGGACAAAACCCTGAGATAAAGCAATCCTCATTTCCTCAATCTTTTGTTCTCGATTTTTATCCCCCTCTATCACCATTCCGACCTTCTTCCTCATAATGCCGCACAAGGTATTGTCCTTCTTCGGTTAGTTCAAAAAATTTTTTCATGACTGCCCCGGCTACCGGTGCGGCCACGGTTCCGCCGTGACCGGCGTTCTCCACGACAACGGCGACGGCGATAACGGGATTGTCGACAGGTGCACATCCGACAAATAGACCATGAGTTTTTTCACCGTGTGGATTCTCGGCACTGCCGGTTTTTCCACCCACCGGAATTCCCGGTACCCGCGCGCGACGTCCGGTTCCTCCCGTTGTCGGATCCGTCACCGCCAGCATCGCCTTGCGTATTGTTGCAACTACATCATCGGCAAGATTAAGCTTATGAAGCACCTCCGGCCGGGCCTGCCGTATCACAATACCCTCACGACTTCTCACCTCTTTGAGCAGAAACGGCCGGTACACGTTCTCTCCGTTGCCCATGCCCGCAATCATAAGCGCAAGCTGAAGAGGAGTCACCGTCTGCGACTGACCAATCGCCATGTTGAGTATAAGTCCTCGAGTCCATGACCAGCGCTCGTCGGTTTTGATCCTTGTTGCAAATCTTTGATTATGAGCCATTTCTCCCGATAAATAGCCGCCGTATTCATGGGGGAGGTCAATCCCGGTTTTTTGACCAAGACCGAATTTATCGGCATACCGCACAATCGGCTCATCTCCGAGAAGCAAACCCAACTGATAGAAAAAAACATTGCAGGAGCGCTGTACCGCTCCTACTATATTCAACCTTCCATGGCCGCGCGGATACGACCAACATTTAGCGAATCGATTGCCGAAATGATACCCCCCCGTACATGGCGCCCGCATAGTCGACCCTTCGGCTATAACCCCTTCGGCCAACCCCGCGGCCGCCGTCACCAACTTGAACGTCGAACCGGGCTCGTAGGTTCCCGAAGTCGCTCGGTTATTGAGCGGTTTAGCGGGATCACGGGCTACTTTCGCCCAGTTTTTTGCCCGAAGAGCCGTGGATAGAGAGAAAATGTTGGGATCGACCGCCGGGCTGCTGAACATCACCAACACTTCACCATTGCGTGGATCAACGGCAACGACGGCGCCACGGAGTGTATCCACAAAAGCTTCGGCCGCCGCCCGCTGCAAGCGTGCATCCAATGTAAGGTAACCGTCGTACCCGGGTACCGGATCGGAGCGAGGCATGTTCTCGATCGGTCCCAAGCTCTTACCGTAAGCGTTTACTTCGATGTACTCACGCCCATCCACTCCCCTGAATACGCTCTCGTACTGTTTCTCAAGCCCCGCCTTCCCGATAAGATCCCCATAGTGATACCCGATTCCTTTGAGAGAGTCAAACTTTGCCTCGGGAATTTCACTCATATAGCCCAACGCATGGAACGAGCACCCCCCCAACGGATACTCTCGTCGCGCCTCGGTCCCCACGGTGATACCCGGTAGTTCCAACGCATGCTCCTCGACGATGCTCACGATATCGATCGGCACGTCTTCCTTTAACCGCGTAGCGTCAAAACGCCGATAACGAGCTTTTAGCAAAAGTTCGGTAAGCTCAAGACTGTCGAATACCGGCTCACCGTTTCGGCCCCGGATTTTGAGCAGATTGCGAATGACCCGATCACGGTTCTTCAATCGATAAGGGACAACGTTGATTGAATACGAGGGACGATTGCGGGCGAGGACCTCACCGTTACGATCGAAAATGCGGCCGCGTGGCGCCTTGAGAATTTTCAGGCTCATCTGGTTTTCTTTAGACAGCCTGATATTCACGTCGGCAAGAATTACCTGCACGTAGAAAAGCCGTATCAGAAGAATCAAAAAGAATACTGTCACGCCGCCCGACAGCCACAGACTCTTGCGAATCCGATCCTGTTGGTCATCCTGAAATTGAGCATGACTTTTCATGAGCGCCGACCTAACGCTGGAGCGACGGTTTTACCGCATGTTCCCATGCGTAAAAGATCGAGGCCACGACGGCGGAATAGGCCGTGCGCGGCAATGTGTGCGTAAGCAGTTCCTTGGCAACCGACACCAACGGTGAATTCGTTTTAACCAATTCCGTCACGATAAAAACGGTATCGTGAATAAGAAAAGCCAGCACCAGAATCACAATCTTGACAATAGGATCCGTGCGCATGATTTTTTCGTTGAATAGCCCGGCAAAAAAACCGGTAATGCTTTTGGCCAGTGCATTCTGGCCGAGGAGGGCCGGCGAGTACAAGTCCTGCGCCAATCCTAAAAAGAAACCGGCGTAGGTGGCGGGCATAACCCCCTGCCCCATCGCCAATAGAAACAATGCCACCATAAGCAAGTCCGGCTGAATCCCTTTTATACCGACAACCGGTACGAGGGTGGACTGAAGTACCAGAGAGATGCACAAAACACCGAACCACCATATCGCCGCCCGCATCTATCGCTCCATCTCCAAAGAGTCCAACTCCCGATCGACGGCGGTCCATTCGGGAGGACGCTTTACGATAAAGACTTCCTCGAGGTGCTCAAAAGTCACGAATGGTTCAACGAATACGCGTTTAAACAGCGGATCGTAACCCTCTTTGATCTTTTCGACGGTACCGACAAACAAGCCCTTGGGGAAAACGCCGCCCAGCCCCGAAGTAACAATCGTATCGCCCACGACGATGTCGGCCGGTGTACGATACTGCGCAAAAAAATCGCGGCCGTTTTCGGTTTCCAAAATCGCCACAACCCGACTCCGTTTATTCATAACACTGGTGCGGGCCGAGGGATCTTTCAATAGCTGTACGAGACTTATATGCGGCAGGGCTTGCACAACTTTGCCCACTAAACCGTGATTGTTGACCACCGGCATGTCATAGCGCACCTCGTGGGCACTGCCGCGATTTGCCACGAATGCGCGGTATAGTGACGAGGGTTCGCGGGCGATAACTCGCGCCGGGAGGAGTGTTAACTCGGTTTTGCGTTCGAATTCGAGCATCTCACGGAGTCGCTCGTTCTCGACCGCCCTGTCTTCAAGCTGCGCCAAACGAGTGGTCAACTGCGTCACTTCTTCGCGCAGCCGGCGGTTCTCGGCGAATATGTTGCGGGCCCTCGTTACCTGGTTAACCGTAAATTGAAACGGGTAGAAAATGCTGAATGTCAAAGCACGAGCAATGCGACGTTGCGCCGCCGGTTGTGCGTTAATCATCCATAGGCTCAAAAAAACGGTCAACAGGAGCGAAAAGAGGTTCCGATGCTGAACGACAAAAGCAAAGATCCAGTGCATAGTCCGTGGAACCCCTGCAGGGTGAGGGCGTTATCTACCGCGCTTACCGCCAGTCATGAGCACGGGACGATACGTATCGAGACTCTCTATAACCTGCAATGCGCCACGCGCAACGCAAGTCAGCGGTTCGTCGATAACGTTAACCGGAAGGTTCGTTTCTTGACGAAGACGCTCATCGAGTCCGCGCAGCATACTACTACCGCCCGTCATAATTATTCCTTTGTCCAGAATATCGGCCGAAAGCTCAGGCGGCGTCTGCTCCAGCGCCTGCTTAACGGCCTCAACGATCGTCGAGATAGGCTCGTTGAGAGCGTCGCGTATTTCGGTCGAAGTAATCCGAAGCGTTTTGGGGATACCCGCCACAAGGTCGCGCCCTTTCACTTCCATCTCAAGCTCGTCTTCGAGCGGAAACGCCGACCCAATTTGAATTTTGATTTGCTCTGCCGTGCTCTCTCCAACCAGCAAATTGTACGTCTTCTTAAGGTACGAGATTATCGCTTCATCCATTTCGTCGCCACCGATACGTACCGACATGTCGCATACCATGCCGAACAGCGCAATCACCGCAATCTCGGCCGTTCCCCCGCCAATATCGATCACCATATTACCTGATGGTTCATTGACCGGTATGCCCATGCCGATAGCGGAAGCCATCGGTTCCGCCACAAGGTATACCTCGCGAACGCCGGCACTCTCGGCCGAATCGATTACCGCCCTTTTCTCCACTTCGGTTATGCCCGAAGGAACACCAATTACCGCCCGCGGGCGAAAGAACGAAGGATACTTCTGGACCTTGCGGATGAAATATTTAAGCATCTGCTCAACCAAATCAAAGTCCGCAATCACCCCGTCCTTCATGGGGCGTATCGCCTCAATCTCTCCCGGCGTTCGGCCCAACATCCGTTTCGCCTCAAGCCCGATTGCAACGACTCGCTTAGTGTGCTTATCCAACGCAACAACCGAGGGCTCATCGATGAGCAACCCCCGGTTACGTACATATATTAAAGTATTGGCCGTGCCGAGATCGATCCCTAGATCGTTCGAAAGCAGCGAAAACGGCGACATGTTGGCCCTCTTCTCTCAAGTTGTTTGTGCGCGAAGGAGCCGCAACTCCTTCTATGGCATGCGATTCTAAATCAATATACAACATTACTAACATTTCTCAAAAGCTTTTGTTCCCACAGAGGTAATTTTAGCCGACGCCCCCCCTATTCGCGCCTATACGATCAACCGAAAAATTCACGGACCCGCGCAAAATGCAACAGCGCGGCAATGGTGCAACAGTTGGGCAACAGAAGCCGGTTGCAACCGGCGGGCACCCTCGGCACAATAACGGTTTTCGACGGCGGGCTGTCGAAGGTAAGAGCATGAACCAACGCCCTTTCGCACCTTTGGCCAAAGTCGGTTCTCGTGCTTTTTACCAAGACTCGCTACTGTTGTATATCGACATTAGTGTTGGGATTCTGAACACTCTTCATTATGTTCGGCACTCCCCTCACCGAACATGGAGTCCTTACCGCGGCTGCTTCGATTGCCGTTCCCGGCTACTCCTTCTCCACCCCACTTTTTGCATTCCCGGATGAACCGAGATCGTAGCTCACCGATATCAACCATTTCAGCTCGGCGTCATTTACAAGCTTCGGTATAGAAAAGGCCATATCAAAAGCCACCGGTTCCAGGGAAAGCCCGACCCCAAGGTTCAACACCTCGGAATCATGCCCGAAACGCTTGCCCATACGAACGGCAAGTGGAGCAACCGGTCGAACTTCAACGCCGACCGGCACCATTATTCTACCATCAACCCCGCGATAAACGACATCCATAGCCGCGCTATACGGAAGAGCACGAATTGTGTCGGTCCAAAAGCCGCCGGTCCTGAATGTCATGGGCATTCTCGCTCCACTATCCCACTCATTCGTAGTATCAAGGTAGTTCGTTGATCCCCAGAATACCCGCAAAGGATTTTCCCCCTCACGGTCGATCTCCGCCTGCGGGTTGATCAACGCCAAGCCCACGTTGAGCTTGCCGGGAATTACCTTGAAGGCACCGCCAAAGCTCAAGGCCCAGGCAAAGGCGGCATTCGTTTCGATACGATCGTGAACGCCCCCCAAAGCTATGGCGGCGGCGATTCGCTCATACCATACGTACCCTACGTCAAGAGAAAACATCGATAGTTGCGCCGAGAATGGATTGGTATCATCCAGCATTCCATCCGGTGTAGACCGAAAAATATCTCTAATCGACTCGCTATGAAACGCCGCCGCGATAAAGAAACGTTTGATGGGCCAGGAGGCTTCGATATGACCGCGCTGCAGATCTCCGGCTGGATATAGCCCGTACTCAAGCGACGCATACCGATTGCCGTCCAGGAAAGGAAGCGCGGGGTTGTAGTAATGAAAACCTTTACCCGGCAGGGCGGTCCCCGCCGTCCCCATGCCGATCGCCGCCGGATTAACCGGTTCCTCTAAAAGCTGAAAACCTACATCAGCCGCACCCTTGCGCACGCCCGCCTTAGCGATCCCCACCAACCCCGGGACGACCGACACCAGCAGCGCAAGCGCCCATCTCCGTCCTTGTAAACGCCCTATCGTTCGCATAATCCGCCCTTGTTTTTGAGCTTTTGGAATCAGAAGGAGAGAACGGCGTCGAGCTGCGTCTCAACACCGGCCCATACCTTATCGGTGGCGAATGCCCAATTCAGCACTAAACCGTCAACCTGATTCGACAGATCCAACCCGAACCCCGTTGTCACGGCAAATCCGTTACGTCGAAGGAAATCGTCGCGCTTTTTCAGTAGCTCACCATTTATCGCTATATCCCGCAGTCCGGCCCTGATCCAAAAGGTCTTCCATCCACGCCATTCAAAACCATTGTTCAGCACCACCTCCGGGTGATCAAGCTTGCTCCACGCTCCATCCATGAGGTAAGTAACCAAATCACAACTCCAAATGAACGGCTTGTCGACCAATTTACCGTGATATTCGCTTGCGAACGTCAGCGTTGGAACAAAACGATCTTTAACATGAGCGTTGAGTTCGGAGTGGCCCGTGATTTCCCAGTCCATTCCCGCAATAATTCCCTTGAGGGCGGCGGCGAACACCCATTTATCAAATGGCTCATATCGCATCGCCAGATCCAAGCCGCCGATACCGGTCGTTGAAGAATAGATCAATTCACCGTTCCGCAATTCATACGAGGTAGGAAGACGCTGGTAATAGGTGCCGATGGAGAGACCGACGGCAAGTTTTCGGGAAACTCTGTACGCCAAACCGATCTTTACCGTGAACGTCGTATAGTCTCCGTCCTCCAAATGGTCTTCATCGGCGTCGCGAAGATTTTTCAAAAAGGGATCGCCACGGTACAAAAGCGCCAATCCCAATGCGGCGCGCGGCGGAATACGAAACTCCCAGCCCGCCAATCCGTCAGTTCTCCCCAAAGACCGAATACCACCACCAAGAGTCAATTTTTTTTCTTTGAGCACGGCAAGCTTGGCCGGATTCCACCATGCCGCGAAATAGTCGGGATCAGCCGTTCGGGCGCCACCACGAGCATAAGCATCCGCCCCGGCGGGCGATCGTAAATAGGCGCCGGGCGTTCCGCCGATCGTTGAGGCCAAAACCCCCTGCCCGGCAAGCCGGCAGATACAGACGGCCGCAAGGATAACCGTTTTAGTTCCCGGCCACAATGACTTTGCCAAAAGCTCGCTTTCCTTTCCGTGTGGTTATTCGGTAATAATAGACGCCGGGTGCGACCGATTTGGATCCGCGATTGTCAAACGTACCGTCCCAGCGGTCGAATTTTTCCACCGTACTTCGTCCACGTGTCCGTTTTGAACCCGCCAATCGATGTTGGTCATCGATAATGCGCACGACATGATCCATGTTCCAGTCGAACACATCGATCGTTACATGGTCATCTTCACTCAGATTATAGGCAAAGATCGCATCCGCCGGCCGGACCCACGTCTCGGTTGCCGTAATAATGCTCGGGTAGGCGTACGTTTCCTCCAGACCGCCGGCAAGCGGGTTGGAACGTCGCACCACCGTAAAAGGCTCGGTCTCGTCCCGGTCATACAGCCCTGTTGAACCGTAATACAACCCAATTGACGTCGCCACCCAAAGCCGCTCTTCTTCACCCCTCCGCGTCAGCAAAACATCGGTAGCCTCAAACGACGGAGAATTCTCGTTGCGAATGCGATCCATCATGTCAACGACATATTCGAGTTTCGATCCCGCATCTTTGTACAGCGCCAACTGCCCGCCGTGCCTGATAAAAACATGCCGCCCGGAACCGAATACAATTTGGTCCGGTACGTCGCGGCTTCGAACCAATTCGAGCGCCCGCCAGGTACCCTCCACGGGGTCGAATCGATACAGTTTCGTTTTACCATCGTCCGTCTCGACCGTCACAAATACCGCACCGGGCATACTGTCGGTCCGGGGCCGAACCGCCAAACCAATATAGGCCGAAGCTTTGGTTGTGGTGTCGACTACCGCCTCCCACGTCCAAACCCCCTCGGCGGACGAGCTGTCGGGCGCTTTATACTTCCATATTTTTTTTTCGCATAGGACCCAAAGGCACCCCTCGGCGGTATCCACCTCAACCAGTTGCGGCGTGCGTGCGGGATCGCCAAGCGCGTCGGAAAGCGCATCGGGCGTGAACGTCGAGGGAGAAAATAGCCCTTCAACACCGGGCATGTGGAGCGTTACTTCGGAAGCGCTTCGGTCGAAACGGATTTTGGCCAGCCCTCCGTCAATCATCGTGACCCAAAATGCTCCGAATCCTCGGGCGGCGTCCCAGGCCATGATTATTGATTCTCTTTGGGAAGAAATGGCATTTCGAAGGGAATCGACCTGGTAATTTAAATCAATACGCGCTTCCCTCTCCCCGTCGGCATGGAACACAACAAGATCACCCACGTCCTCCGGGTCGTCGCCGGGCTCCACCCCGGCCAGCACACGACCTTTGCCGTAAACCAAAGGCCCCGTGTATTCCGCAGCCCCCGAAGACGCCGTCCCCCGCCAACCGATCGTATCGGCAAACGCTTCGGTCGTATAATTAAGCCCTTTTGCCGACAACATCCACAGGTAGTCGCCGCCACCGGCAAGGGCCCACAAATCATTGCTGAGAATTTTGGCGCCGTCCCGCGCATGTGCCGATACGACCATGCCGGCGTATGCCCCCATGACCGCCCATGCCGCAGCCCGCCATATTTTACCTTGTATCAAGTACTTCAGCCCCTTCCGGAATCTCGAACTGGAACGTCCCCGGATCGGCGCCGGCCGCCGGCCGGGTTTTCGTGAACATATAGGTATTTCGATTTCCCTGTCTGTCTACCGACACGGCCTTGACGATCGTGTTTTTCTTTTTGTCGACCCACAGTGTCACTGTTTGCTTCCGTCCATCATTTTCCTTCGAGACCCGAACTCCTTCGAGAATCGCTTCCCTGCCGTCCTGTTCCTTGACGGAAAAATCATATTCGGTAAGGTAGGTTTTTATAATCTGCGAAGGATGCATGGAGAGATCGATATCGAGAAGACGCTTGATTATGACTTGGTTGGTCTTGTTGTTATATTGCCAGTAGGTCCGTCCGTCACACACCCAAACGACATTGTCGACCTCGGCCCTGAATCGATCGTCGGGTCCCAGTATAACATGTCCCTTGCGTTTCCGGGTTTTTTCACGAACGGCCCAGTACGTCTCCAGTTCGAAAGCCAATTCGATCCCTTTATCGAAATCGTATTTGGCCCTAATAGAGTCGATTAACGGATGGGTCTCGGCATTCGTCCGCCACAAGCCACCCCAAGAAGTTAATAGCATCCCCGCCAGCGCAATCATGCACGTCCGTCGATTCATCATACCCATTTCCTTCTTACCCTTTCGGCGCGCAAAAAGGCACCCGTACAAGTAGTTATGCGTCGTAGCCGTTTGCGCCGACCGGCTTCCGATTCCTTTCATGGTTACCGCGGGTGCGTATCGTAACTCGGGCGCCGGTGCTCCGTAACGCTTAATATCGCGTATTCACCGGGTCATCTTGTTTCCCGCCGCAATACGACCCCCCAAAACAGTCCTCGCCACTCCTTCGCCCGCGCCTTGCGGAAACCAACGATACCCAGCACCTAAGTAAAGCTTAAAACACTGTGGAGCACTAGTCGCTTTGGCCCCTCAACAGGGCCTCGAGTTCATCAGGTTTGACCATAACCTCACGAACCTTACTGCCTTCCTGAGGTCCGACAATGCCCGCCTTATACAATTCATCCATAATGCGGCCCGCACGCGCATATCCGACTTTGAGACGACGCTGAATAAATGAGGTGGAACCCTGGCCGGTACTTACTACAAGTCGGGCGGCCTCTTCAAAATACTCATCCCGCCCGTCTTCGCCGTCACCATTGTCCCCCGATGCCAAGCCGCCGCCTTCGGCTTCCTCGAAACTCTCCAGAACCTCGGTATCCACGCTTTGACTCCGTATCTTTTCGACAATTGTCTCGACATCGGCTTCCGAGATAAAAGCCCCGTGGCATCGTTCGATTTCCGGAGCGCCGTTTCGCAAAAACAGCATATCACCCCTTCCCAGCAACTTTTCGGCCCCTACATGACCAAGAATAGTGCGGGAATCGGTGGACTGAATGGTACGGAAAGCGATACGTGAAGTCAAATTTGCTTTGATGGGACCCGTGATAATGTCTACCGAAGGACGCTGGGTAGCCACAATCAGATGAATCCCTACGGCACGTGCGAGCTGCGCTATTCTCTGAATGAGCGCCTCCACGTCACGTGACGCCGTCAGCATAAGATCCGCCAATTCGTCCACTATAATAACGATAAACGGCAAAGGTTTATTGTCGCTGTCGGGGATCGCTCCCTCCGCGATATTCTTATCGTTGATTTTCTTGTTGAACGAATCGATATTGCGCGCATGCACACGGGCAAGAAGTCTATAACGCCGCGCCATCTCACCGACACCCCACTGAAGCGCTTTCACCGCCTCTTTCGACTCAGTGACTACCGGTGCCAGTAAATGAGGAATGCCCTGATAGTACGACATTTCCACTTTCTTGGGATCGATCATTATCAAGCGCAATTCATCGGGAGATTTCGTCATCAACATGCTGCAAATCAGTGAGTTGATGCAAACGCTCTTACCCGAACCGGTCTGGCCGGCAATAAGCAGATGGGGCATGCGGGTTATATCAGTTATAAAGCAACTTCCCGAAATAGATTTGCCGACAACCACCGGCAGTTTGTTTTTGGGACTTCTAAACACCTCCGAAGTGAGCACATCTTTAAAATGCACCACTTGCATTTCTTCGTTGGGAAGCTCAATCCCTACCGCCGCCTTTCCGGGGATGGGCGCTTGAATTCGTATTTTCTTTCCGCCGACCGCAAGCGACAAGTCGTCGGTGAGACTCACTATGCGGCTAATTTTCACCCCCGGCGCTAATTCTACCTCGTAGCGGGTTACTACGGGCCCCGGCCCGACATTGACCACTTTGCCCTCGACCCCAAAATTTAGAAGTGTTTTTTCTAGGGTGCGTGAGTTACTCTCAATCTCTTCGCGGTTGACGATCCTCGTAGCCACCGGGGGGTCTGGAATAACATCCGGCGACGGGACTTCGTACGGGAAGGTTTGCTT
>WJJU01000040.1 GCA_014729595.1 Chitinivibrionales bacterium | reverse complement strand
CTGTAAAGATGTATCGCTCAGTTCTATTTGATCTTCGCGTGGAAGCGTTGTTTCGATAATGAATATCTCGATCGTATTGTTGTCGGAATCTTCCACTCGAAACGAGACGCTTAAGCGTTCGCCCTCGTTAATTTGGTAGACGCCGTTTTCGAGCAGACCGTAAAACATCGGCAAGCGATTTGTATCATCGATTATTATCCGCATGACAACCCGTGAGGATGCTTTGCCGTCGGTTGCATCGATGGTAGCAATGTATTCACCGGCCGCGTCAAACCCGGAAGAATAGCTATAGCCGCCGGTGGAACTCAACGAATCACCGTCGATTTGGCTCGAAACAAGCTCAAAAACAAGCTCGTCACCGTCGCTATCGGTACAAGAATCGGCAAGCTCGACTGTAATCGTCTCGCCCTCCGCCGCCGCAACGCGAAGCGTATCCCCGGTCCATCGGGGAGCATGGTTCAGTCCATCGTCCAATGAAAGGTTGAACGTGTCGCTCGTATCCGCTCCCAAGGCATTGCTTACAATGCACAAGTAACTACCGGCGTCCCCACCGTCAAACGAGGATATGACAACCGTGTCGCCGGTCCGCCCGTCAAGCCTAACATCTTCACGATACCATTCATAAACCAACGGTTCTACACCGGTTGCCGATACCCATAGCGTACACGCGGAGCCTTCCGCGATCTGAACCGTGCGTTTACTCTGTGAAACGACGGCGGGTTCAACCGGTCCGCCCATCTTTACAAAAGCAATAACCGTATCGCATACATCCGAAGCTTGTGGATCGTACGCGCATTGGACCCGAAGCGCCTGAGTGCCGGTATTAAGATCGGTAAGAATGATTGTATAACTGTGTTCATCGTTTCCGGTCCAGGAAGTCCATTCCGTCGTATCTTCGGGATGTTCGAGCCACCAACGGAAGATGGTTTCCATGCTGTTGCCGGTGAATTCTACCGCGAGTGAATCCGCCGTAATCGTGTCGCCGGGAGCAAGTACCCGGTCGTCGAACGTCATTGAAGGTGACTCATAGTTAGGATTGTCGTTAACCACTCGGAAAGCAAAAACCGCGCTGTCCGAACCCCACTGCTCGGAGCTGACGATGCACCGGTAAACGGCGCTGTCCGCCGCGACCCGCACGCCCGTGGTTAGAGTATCGTCCGTTGCGCCGGCAATCATTGTAGTATCCCGATACCATTGGTACGAAAGCGGTTCAGTACCCGTTGCTTTTACCCACAAGGTGCACGGCGTCCCGACGGTAAGCGAATCCCCGATTGCGCTCATTTCAACTATTTCGGGCTTGGCAAGCTTCACAAACGAAATCACGGTATCACACAAGTCCTCATTCCCCGGATCGTACGTGGTCTGCACCCGCAGGGCCTGAGCGCCGGGTTTGATATCATAAAGGGTAACGGTATAATCCAGGTCACCTCTTCCTTCCCAAGGACTCCACGCGCCGGTGTCGACGGGATGTTCGAGGCGCCACCGGAAGATGTTTTCCTCGCGGTTGCCGCTGAATACCACCGTCAGCGTATCGGCCGTGATCGTATCGCGCCGTCGGCGAGCACCAGGCTGTCGAACATTATTGAAGGCGGCCGGTAGTTGGGATTGTTCGGATCGAGCGGGTTGTCTTCGGGACTGACGGTCGTGCAGTACAGTGCAAAGGCCACCATAGCGGCAAGCCCCGTGGCCAACAAATGACGAATTTTCATAATCCATACCCCTTAATGATTGATATGCTCTACGGCATGATAATTATCGTATATCGCGAGGACCCGCATTTCGCATATCATGCACTTACGACCCTCTTTCTCCACTCGCCGCCCGAGCCAAGTCGGGGCAAGGGCGGAGAAGGGATGAAGTGAAGGTACGAAATATCGACCTCTTCCTTTTTTTTAACTTTAGCCCTGAAGCCGGCGCCGATGAGACAGGGGCGGTGAACTACAGGACCCCAACGAATGCCGTCGGTGCGGCCGCCTTAACGGAAAGCTCCCTTGCCGATATCGACAACCACACCCATGCGTATGAGCGGTTGAAACTGTGCATCGAGACCGGGGCTTAGCCGTATGGCTACCGTATTTTTTTCGGATTTCATTGCGCGCACATAAAGCAATACCGACGCGGGAAGTGCCGCGGCGGCGACCGCCGCGCAGGCGACGGCTATTCCGCGGGAGCGTTCGTACTCCTCGAGGAATTCTTTCTGCCGAACGTGATTCGTCGATGCATCGTAGTTATCGGCGGCATCGGTGCTTTTTACAAAAAAAATTGCGCCGGCCGCACCCGCCGCGCAACCGGTTGCCCCGAGAGCGATCGGCAAAAGGAGCGAGCGGCGATAACTCCTTGATTTTTGCGCTACTTCGAGCGTCTTGGGTTCTTCGGGCTCTTCGACCTTCCCATAGTCAAACGGTACCCCCTCCGTCACCCGCGGCATGGAATCGTTTACCGTAAAATGGAATTGACCGTTCGCGTTGAACGTCGCGTTGTTGAGTGTCAAGGCACTCTTCTCCGACTTGATCCCATAGACCGAAAACGCAAGCACAATGTTGGAGAGCGAAACCTCTTCGGACTCGGGAGTGATGTAAACGCCGTTCCAGTCAAAGGGTTCGGCTTCTTTTTGCGAAGAGGGATTATACCGCTGATCATTCACCGAGGTAAACACAACCGGGTGGTTCATCGTTCCCGCCGCCCGCAGAGTACCGGTGACAATCATCCCGGTAAACGCTTCGAAAAGAAGCACGCATCCCGCCCCGATATGTGTCGATTTTTCGGCCGGTATGGTTACATTCTCAGTAATTATATATGGATTACCGCTCGAGTCGATCGTCATACCGCCGATATCGCCGGACAGCTTGGTTTGCGGGAATGAAAGGGACGCCATCACAAAAAGCAACAAAAACGCCCGAAAAATCATAGAAGGTTTCCGAACCGATGATGGTTAACGTTTCAACGGATGAGTGGACAATATACTTAGTGCGGAAAAGAAAGGTGGGATTTTTTATTTTTTTTGCGGATTGGATTTCAGCGAAGACAAAAAAGCCTATGCGCCCCCTCTGTTTGACAATACTTTCAGCGGGTGCCATCCCGCACCGCGCATTGAGGAGTTTTTAGCCGTTCATGTTTGGATACGGCGGTTTACGAGGCGCGAAATGATACGGTTCGCGCGAATAGTTCCCAATTCGTCATAGCCGGCATAGGGGACTGCGCCGGAGTACGCAAGGGGATGAGCGAATACGAAGCCGCGGAGTGGAGACTTCCCCCCCAAATTGCACGCATAAATCGGCGTATATGGCCCTGGAGTCCTCCGGGGCCAACCACACAGGCAAACCGCTCGGTTTCGATGCACGGCACGGCTTCTGAAACAGTCTCTGAGATAGTGATTTTTTCGGCCGCCAAGCCGGGTCGAGCCGGAAGACGGCGTCATTTGGTCATTCGACTACAAACGACATCGGTAGACCGCCGTCCCACGGCGCCTCCGAACCTTCGGACTCTTTGCATCCTCGCCAGACCATCGACAACTTGTTGTTGTTTTTATCGATCAAGACGGTGTGCAGCGCGACCGGGACTTCGGTGCGATCTTTGCCGTAACCGATTGCGATTGCCGGTTTTTCTGAAGGTAAGGCGAACTCGAACACTTTGTGGTCGGGATCCATATAAATGAGCTTTACGTGCTCATTACCTTCGAGGCTATGTTCGCCCATTCCCTCCGATGCGCCTTGATAGAACCTGAAATCCAAACGCCCATCCTTGCCGGCCTTCGGATCTTTTCCTTGTTGGGCGGGAAGCATTTCGGGCACGATTCCCGCATAGGAGTTCCGCGGGTAAAAGCTCGGCTTTGTCCACCCAAACGAAACCGGCTTCGGCGCCCGGGGCCAATCGGCGTACTTGCCAAGCACGAGCGCGTCGGGCTCGATCGGTGAGTTGGGGTCCTCGCAACATGGCACCTCAATTTCTTCGGGGTCCTCGATACCTCCTTTCAGGTAAAAGCCTTTGCCGAGCGGATTTGGCGGAAACGGCATCGCAAACCCCTCTTTTGACTTTGCCACTCCGCCGAAAGCGTGGCGATAGCCCAACTCCCGCGTCTTAAAGGGTTCCGCTTCCGTAAAACTCAACCCTCTGATCAGTTTCGCCTCGACTTTTCGCTCTCCGTACACTCGTATGGCCTTGTGGACGGGCCCGACAAAAACCTTACAGGTCATACAATTCGTCCGATACCCACGAGGCGCGTGGGCTTTGCCGACAACCACTACGTCGGTTTTGGGCTTAAACGGGACGATATCGGGTTCGGCGAGCGTTTCACCGCCTAAAGGATTCTGAGGATCGGCGGGCACTTCATCGTGATAAATCGGCACCTGCTCTTCCGCCGCTTTCACGCGGCCATGAGCAAACACATAGGTTTTCTTGGCGATCACCGACACGATCGGCTTGCCGCCCGATTCATAGCCCGGAATCAGTATAGATTGCCAACTCATGGTACAAACTCGCTGTTTAATAGGAATGGATGCCCGCACATAGTACTTTGGAAGTGCTCAAGGTTGATTGCAAGGTAATGAAAAATGCAAAATACTGATTGCGACGGGAATAGGGGGGAATTTTGTGAAGGTGAGCGATATCGTTCGACGGAACATGCGGCGGCGGGTGTCGTTCTACGCCGTGTTTTGAACAAAAACCGGTCCGACCTGCCGCCATTCAAAGCTAAGGAAGAAAACTGGAGCTGAGGGGGATCGAACCCCTGACCTCGACATTGCGAACGTCGCGCTCTCCCAACTGAGCTACAGCCCCGTGACTACAAAAATAAATATGTCGGTGATTCGTTTCAAGAAATTCACGTACTCGAGCCGAATCACCAGCGTCATCGGTTGACTTCCCTTTCGTTTGATGGTATCATTTCGGAGGGAAACCTTGCCGGTAATCAAAGGGGTACCAGAGGCGATGCCCCCCCAGAACAGGTCGAGCGGCAATAAACTATAGCATATCAGGGTCAGGAAACGACAAGGATGGCACCAAAAGACCGAGAACTATCGATGGAGATCTATCACCGGATCTACCGCCTTACCAAGAAGAATGTCGATCCTCAGCAAATCGCCGCCACCCTTTCGCTTCCCTACAAAACCGTTCAAAAAGTGGTCAACCG
>WJJU01000426.1 GCA_014729595.1 Chitinivibrionales bacterium | reverse complement strand
TGGAAGTGGCCTATGGGGCCGCTCAGTGGCCGGTGAAACTCGACAAACCCGTCCGCGGACACGCCGGTTCACTTTACATGGATCTGGTGACCGACAAAACGACGCGTCCGCCCGATCGTGACGTTCTTCAGAATTCCGCGCACAGCATGGTGTTGGACCTGCTCCACGGCTTACGGGAAAGGGAACGTGAAGTCGTGAGGCTTTATTATGGAATAGGCGAAAACACCACCTATACTCTTGAGGAAATAGGCTATCGCCTCAATTTGACCCGAGAGCGCGTGCGCCAGATAAAAGGAGAAGCGCTGAGGCGGTTACGGGAAACCGCACGTCCGGAAATGCGTGAAGTATTCGTGACGGAGGAGTAAGCCGTAGAGCGTAACCGCAATCCGTTTAGTGCTGTCGAATACACCAAAAAGAATTGCACTCGCCGGGCGTGGCCGCCGTTCCCGTTCCGCACTGTTAAACCTCCTTTCGACGGGTAACCGCTCGAGTGTGATTTTCTCCCCGAAAGGGGCCGAAAAAGCCGGGAGTCGCGGCCTTTTGCAGGTGTGCGGCGAAAGCGAAGCAAACGTATCAGGGCGAAAAGACGTTCCGGCTCCCGATGAAGCCGGCGGGAGTGTAGGAAAGGACTTTAGTGATAGACGAGCAGGAGATTGAAAAGTTCCTCGTGGAGCCGGGGAGTGTAGTTGAGCTTCAACGCTTCCAAACACGAGCCGGACCAGCCCAAGACAAGGAGTATGCCGGGAAGGCCGTTGCCGAACTTCGCGACCGAATGGCCGCACTGACGGAGACCCTGTATGTTGACGGGAGATACTCTTTGTTGGTCGTCATTCAAGCGATGGATGCGGCGGGGAAGGACAGCACCATCCGCCGGTGCTTTGGATCGCTCAATCCGATGCGGTGCACAACCGCTCAGTTTAGAAGCCCGACCGTTCAAGAGAAATCTCACGATTTCCTGTGGCGAATACATCAACACACCCCACCCCGGGGCACGCTCGGGATCTTTAACCGTTCCCACTACGAGGATGTACTGGTGGCGCGCGTTAAAGGGCTGGCGCCGCGCGAGATCATTAACGGTCGCTATGATCACATCAACGCGTTCGAGAAAATGCTCTACGATGAGGGCACGAGATTTGTTAAACTCTATCTTCACGTGAGCAAGGACTACCAGCGAGAGCGGTTGCTTAGAAGGATCGAGAGGCCGGACAAGCGCTGGAAATTCAGCATGAGCGATCTGGAGGAGCGAAAGTTGTGGGATTACTACATCGCCTCTTACGAACAAGCCATGTCCCGCTGCAGTACCGAGCCGGCTCCTTGGTACATAATACCGTCCGAGCAGCGATGGTTTCGTGATCTGGTGATTTGTTCCGTGGTGGTGCGGTTGCTCGAATCACTCGATCTGCATCACCCGTCAATTGATATCGATCCAAACAAAATTGAGGTGGATTAGAAGCTTCGATTTGGAAACAACCTGCAAACAAAGTAATTTCTCTAAATAGTGAACTGCAAAAGCCGCCGAACGTTCCACAAAAAGCCAACGAGAAGGAGTCAATGGTGAGTTCAAAGGAAGTCCGGAAGGTGGGGGCGTGGCTGGAACAGTCGGGGACCTGCCGCTTTCGGGTTTGGGCGCCTTTACGCGAAAGCGTGGCATTAGAGATGCCCGCCAAACGGAAAAAACCAATGCCGTTGGAGCGGGAAGACGGTGGGTATTGGTCGGCGGCAATTGAAGGGGTCGATCCCGGAGACCGTTATCGATTCATGCTCGACGGTGGTGTGGGACGTCCTGACCCTGCTTCATTTTATCAGGTGGATGGTGTTCATGAGCCTTCGGCCGTTGTTGATCTTGATTCCTTTAAGTGGACGGACGACCGGTGGCGGGGGACGGCGCTGCGCGACCTCATCATTTACGAGCTTCATACGGGAACATTCACCTCCGAAGGGACCTTTGACGGCATCGTTGAAAGGCTCGGAGAACTCGTGGAACTCGGTGTAACCGCCGTTGAAATCATGCCTATAGCTCAGTTTTCCGGCTCACGCAACTGGGGATATGACGGCGTTCATCCGTTTGCGGTTCAAAATTCATACGGTGGTCCCAATGGACTCGCGCGACTGGTTAATGCATGCCATGAGCGAAATTTGGCCGTCATACTTGACGTGGTGTATAACCATCTTGGACCCGAGGGAAACTACCTTGGTGAATTCGGGCCGTATTTCACGGACCGCTACCGAACACCGTGGGGCGATGCGGTGAATCTCGACGGCCCGTGGGCGGACCAGGTTCGGGGCTACTTTATTCAGAATGCTCTTCATTGGCTGGAGTGGTATCACATCGACGGATTGAGGATCGACGCCATTCACGGGATATACGATAGTAGTGCGAAACATTTTCTGGCTGAGCTGACTGAGGCGGTCGAGCGGAGCGAAGCCTATCAGCGATGGCCTCGACATGTAATAGCCGAAAGCGATCTCAATGATGTTCGCACCGTACGTTCGCGAGCGATGTCGGGTTTGGGTATGCATGCGCAATGGAACGATGATTTTCACCATGCTCTCCATACGATGCTGACACATGAGCAAGTGGGTTACTACGATGATTTCGGGAGGCTTGAAGATCTCGAGAAAGCGTTCCGCGACGGCTTCGTTTACGATTGGCGGTACTCGCGATCGAGAGTTCGGCACCATGGGAGTTCATCGGCCGAAGTTCCGGGAGAACAACTGGTAGTTTTCTGCCAAAACCACGAT
>WJJU01000425.1 GCA_014729595.1 Chitinivibrionales bacterium | reverse complement strand
GACACATCCGGACCTCACCTTTTTATCGCCTCGGAAAAGGCGCGCCGAGATGCTTGAGTCCCGGAAGTTGCTCGAGGACATTATTGGATCGGCGGTAACTTCAATCTCGTTTCCATTCGGCGGTTGGAACACGGCCGTGTGGGAAACGGCCAGAGAATGCGGCTACGAAACAGCCACGGCTTATCGACGACACCCCCGGTTTCCCAGCCCGATCATCCCCGTGTTTGGTGTGTATTCTTTTGATACGCCCGCGGATATTATAACTAAGCTTACGCCTACCGCCGCCCCTTCGAATGCCCAAGCACGCGCCATGCTTATGTGCCGATTCGCCAAAGGCTCGCCTCTTTGGTGTTTTCGAAGAGAGTACCGAATCGGTCGTGTTTAAATGTAAGCCACCATCCAAGTGATCATCGGTCGTTTAAATCCACTTTTGCGTCTTCTACATTCATAGTATGCAACAAGCACCACATTTGCCTCGCCGTCAGTATTATTTTCTTGGTGTTTAACTGATAACCAAGTACGCTCCCATGACAGGAGATGATTCTCTCGAAGAGGAGTCTCGATGACATACCGCACTTTTTCATTCGATGAACTCAAAGAGATAGTCGGGCGCCGATCCGAAATAGTGATCCAAGAGTCTGCAACAGGTGCCTTGCTGTTTTCCGCCTATGGCGGCCGTCTTCTCGGCCTATACCCGAAACGAAGAGGACATAATGCTCTATGGGTATATGAAGGTATCGAAGAGGCGATGAGCGGGCAACAGTGGATGATCGGGGGTGAACGACTATGGATCGCGCCGGAACGAGATTTCTTCTACGAAAATCCCAGGGACTTCGAGGGCTTTCATGTTCCCGCGGGGATCGACCCCGGAGAATATCAAAAGCTTGGCGATACTGTTTTTGAAAACATTTTTTCTCTCCTCAACTGCGCTAGAAATGAAACCTATGACAATTGTCAAGCGCGCAGGATATTCACGCCGGTGAACGATCCGTTTGAAAGTAGACTTGCTTTTGCCGGGGTGGAAATCAAGGAACGGCTCATGATTACTACCCCCAACCTCACAATGGCCGGATGGTCCCTGGCCCAGGTGTATACCTGTGGAGCGGAACGTCCGGGTACGGTGCTTTTCCCCGTCACCTCCGATGCTCAAATGCTAAGTTATTTCGAGCCGATCCCGCGGGACAGGGCCGAAGTACTTAACGGGTATGCCAGATTTCGGATAGACGGGGCGGCGGTGTACAAGCTGGCTATCCGCCCTCAAGACATCATTTGGGATAATCCGGTTAAGGCGGTCTATGTGACGCCGGCGCCGGACGGCGATGATTGGCAATGTACCATTAAAATGACCGACGATATACCGCAAAGCCAGGAGGAATGCGTCGATGTGGCGCGTGCAAATCCCGGCGGTCCCAAAGGAGCCATACAATCGTATAATAACGGCCCCGGGTTTTCCGGGGGCGATCAAATTCCTTTTGGCGAGATAGAGCTTCAGCTCAACCGGGGGCTATTCGACAGCAGCACCTCCACCAGCACAGCAAGCCACACGTTGCTGGGATACGCCGGTTCCAAAGAAGAAATTTTGGCACTTGCCGGTCGAGCGCTGCGTATCGACGGGACTCCCGAAGTGTACCGATGAGCGAAAACCCGAACGGCTATCGTTCTTGAAATATATTCGTTTCAGCAGCCGCTTATAGCTCCTGCCCATGCATCGTACATCGCGGTCTTGCGACGGCATCAATGCCTGATCCGGAACTATTTCGCAAGCGCTTTCACCTTGGCCGAATCGGGAGCCTCAACGACGCCCTTTTCGGTAATAATTGCCCGTATGAGCTTAGCAGGGGTAACATCGAAGGCCGGATTATAAACGGCGACGCCGTCCGGAGCCGTTTGCCTTCCAAAGCCGTGGGTTACCTCGGCGCCGGCACGTTCCTCGATGGGAATGGCGCTACCGGTCTCAAGTTCAAAATCGAAGGTTGAGATTGGTGCGGCCACATAAAAGGGGATTTTGTGGGCGTGAGCGGCCAGTGCTACCCCGTAAGTACCGATTTTATTGGCGGCGTCACCGTTAGCCGCAATGCGATCGGCTCCCACTATTACGGCATCGATCAGCCCTTTTGCCATTGCCCACGCAGCCGTATTGTCGCAGAGCACCGTGACGGGAATGTCCGCTTGGCGCAGCTCGAATGCGGTTATTCGTGAACCCTGCAGCAAGGGGCGGGTCTCATCAGCGTATACTTCGAACTTTTTCCCTCGCTCTATACCGACGTAAATTGGTGCGAGAGCCGTACCGTATTCCGCCGTCGCCAGACCACCGGCATTGCAATGGGTCAAAATCCGTCCGAAGGGTTCAAGCACCGGAAATCCGTTCTCACCGATAAGGCGACATGTCCGCACGTCTTCTTCGCGAATGGCCTGAGCTTCGGCCAGGAGCGCTTTCTTAATCTCTCGTGCGCCGCCCCGCCCGGCCACCTTTTTTGCGTGTGCACGCATCCGATCAAGCGCCCAAAAAAGGTTAACCGCCGTTGGGCGTGAAGCGGCGAGGTACTCCGCCGTTTTCTCTACTTGAAGCAGCAGCTCTTCCACGGAACCGTCGTCCGGATACCTCATCACACCCAAGTACAAGCCAAAAGCCGCGGCATCCCCGATTGCAGGCGCCCCTCTGACTTTGAGTTGCCGAATAGCATCGTACACGCCTTCGCAGGTGTCTATCTTTTCGTATACAAGTTGGGAAGGAAGTTGCGTTTGATCGACCATTTTCAGGGCGTCGCCGTCCCACTCGAGTGTCTTAATATGCCTCATGATCTCGGCCTTTGTTGTTGGGTTACAGAATAAACAAGGGAAGAAAGCTCGGTATCGATCCAAACCCTCTTCCCTGCTGAGTCATAAACGGCGACACCCGACCCCGAATCTATTCATGTGCTTCAGCGGCCTGTGTCGCTTCAATAATCTTTTTGGTCACCTCCGCCGGCACGGCTTCATAATGAGAGAACTCCTTCTGAAAAAAACCACGCCCCTGGGTCATGGCGCGTAGTGATTGGGAATAATTCCTCACGGTTGATTCCGGTACTTTGGCGCGTATCGTTTGGTATTTACCGGCCGGCTCCATACCACCGATTTTTCCGCGACGCGAAGAAAGGTCACCCATCACATCACCCGTGTAATCATCGGGCACACTTACGGTAAGCTCGGCAATGGGTTCAAGCAGAATAGGGGAAGCCATTTCGAACGCCTTTTTAAACACCTCGCGGCCGGCAATCTGAAAAGCGATGTCTTTCGAGTCGACCGGATGCGTTTTCCCGTCCACCAGGCTTACCTTGACGTCAACAATAGGATATCCAGCCAGGATACCCTCATCCATTTTGCTCCTTATTCCCTTGTCCACACTCGGACGGAGGGATTGATCTATAACGCCACCCACGATTTTATCCTCAAATTGATAGCCTTCGCCACGCGGTAGAGGCTCCAAATCAATAAAAACACGCGCATACTGGCCGGCGCCGCCTGTTTGCTTTTTGTGAGTATACTCAACATATTTCGCGGGCTTAGTGATGGTCTCTCGATAGGATATTTTGGGTTCCGTTCGTTCCACCTCAACCTTGAATCGACGTTTTAGCCCCTCAAGAATAACATCGAGATGAATATCTCCCATAGCGGAGAGAATTGACTGATGGATGTCGGGATGAAACCCGTAGGTAAATGTCGGGTCTTCTTCGTGAAGCTTGGCGATTCCCGCGCTCACCTTGTCTTCATCACCCTTGCTCTTGGCGCTGATTGCCGTACTTACGAGAGGCGTCCCGAAATCCGTTTTCGGGAATTGGATATTCAGGTTTTTTTCCGCAAGCGTATCGTTGGTGTGAGTGTCTTTAAGCTTTAGAATACCGCCGATATCTCCGGCGTTAATTTCGTTGGTGTCAATACGTTCGTGCCCACGGAGGAAATATAAACCTCCCAATCTTTCAACGCCGCCCCGCGTCGTATTTGCGACCTCGGTACCGGCGGCAAGCTTGCCACTAAACACGCGAACGATGCTGAGTTCACCGACGTGCTCTTCCGAAATAGTCTTGAACACAAACGCCGCGGTGGGTTCCGAAGCCGCACACGTCATTTCTTTCTCTTGATCATCCGCAATAACTACGGCATTAGCCCGAGCCAACGGGGAGGGACAAATATTTACGACGGCGTTAAGGAAAAGATCAACGCCGATATTTTGCGTGGCGCTGCCACAGAATATCGGATATATGAGGCCTTTCGCTACGCCGTCGGCCAAGCCTTTTCGAAGATCTTCGGTCGTCAACTCACCCTCTTCGAAGTATTTATTCATCAAATCTTCATCACTTTCCGCGATGGACTCCATTAAGCCGTTTCGTGCCGCTTCGACGGCCTCGGCCATGTCGGCGGGGACATCGGTCTTTTTCCCGATTCCCTTGCCGCCGGGCTGATATTCGTAAGCGACTTTTTCTATGAGGTTGACGACACCTTTGAACGCAGATCCCGAGCCGATTGGGAGATGAAGAGGGGCCGTCGAGGTACCGAAAGTGTCTCTCAGTTTCTGAAGCGTTTTGTTGAAATCGACATTTTCGTGATCCATGCCGTTCATGAAAAACAATCGCGGTGCTTTGCTTTCATCGACAAGCCGCGAGACCAGCTCCGTACCGACCTCCGGGCCCGCGGCCGCATCAACAAGAATCGCAGCCGATTCAACGGCACGCAGCGCCGCTTTTGCATCGCCGAGAAAATCGAGGAATCCCGGAGTGTCAATCATGTTGATTTTCGTATTGTTCCACTCCAAAGTGCCGACCTTCGTCGATATGGTCATTCCGCGCTCTTTCTCGTCGGGTCTGACATCGAAGATACTCGTCTTGTTGTCCACGTTGCCCAGCTTGTTTGTCGCTTTTGCGGTATAACATGCGGCTTCGAGAAGAGATGTTTTTCCAACACCGCCATGTGACAGCAGGCAAATATTGCGGATAGACTCGGCACCGTAGTTCTTCATGAATCCTCCAGTGATAGACGCGGTGATAGACAGTTCCCGGCCGCGGACATCATGAGAGCCGGGAATTACCAATTAGAGCATAATGCGTGTTAAGCGCTACAGCATACCGGCCGCCCCACGAGCCGGGCCTCGAATCACCTGCACAAAAATAACCGGCATACGACTCAAAATAATATTGCAAAATAAAAGACAATACTTAAACGAAGCAAATATATAGAAAACGGTTTGTAGGTCTTGAGGTCAAACGTGTACGGGGTTGACCTCGGAAGGTTCAAAATGCTATTTTCAATGAATTTGTTACTGACGGAAGTCTTTATGTGGAGGTCGCTCAGTGAAAGCGAACGTACATCCAAAATACGGAGAAGTTGAGTTTACCTGTTCGTGCGGCAATGTAATTAAAACGCGCTCGACCATGAAAAGCGCACATATTGAAATTTGCAATCAGTGCCACGCTTTTTATACGGGAAAGCAGAAACTGGTAGACTCAGCCGGACGCGTTGATCGGTTCCGAAAGCGCTACGCCAAAGCGGAAAAGAACTCGGGGAAGAGTTCATAACACCGCTCACACTTTTTCGACGGGCGGAGGGATATGTTTCCTTTACGCCCGTTTTTTCATGCATGAATATACCAACGACCAGACAATTTTTTCGTTATCGACTGCAAACAGTCCTCTTTTTACCGCTCTACGTACTGGGGGGGCTGGAAGCTGCGTCACGCAAGACCAAAATTGGTGGGCAAGCGATCATCGAGGGGGTGATGATGCGCGGCAAAGCATTCGTATCATGGGCGGTCCGAAAAGCTTCCGGCGACATAGCGCTTGAACGGCACAGGTTCCGTTCCGCCGGTGAAAAATTCCCCCTCTTGAAAAAACCGGTATTACGAGGAGTAACAAATCTTTTTGAATCATTGTGGCTCGGCCTGAAAGCACTTAGTCGTTCCGCGGAGATTGCGGCGGAAGAGGAAGAAAACACGACACAAAAGGGCGGGTCAGCTCGTGACAAGTTTGCCGGGGCAATGAGTATGATTGCGGCGTTTGCACTGGCATTCGGCCTGTTTCTCTACCTGCCCATGAAAATCCTGTCATATTTCATACCTCAAGAATCCGCATTTTTATACAATTTGCTGGCCGGGACGATCAGGATTGTCTTTTTCCTGGCATACCTTATCGGTATCAGCATGTGGGAAGATATTCGTCGTGTTTTTGCCTATCATGGTGCGGAACACAAAGCAATACATGCCTACGAGAACGGGAAATCACTGACGGCCGACACTATGCGCCCGTATACGACGGCGCACCCACGCTGCGGCACGAGTTTTCTCATTTTGGTAGGGTTGGTATGCGTATTCCTGTTTGCAATCATCGACGGGGTTATAATCAAATTTATCGGCCCCTACCCAAATGTCATCACACGAACACTGGTGCACCTGGGATTGGTACCACTAGTATCTGGTTTGTCGTATGAGGTACTTCGTTTCTCCGCAAACCATCCTGACGCACCGATTGTTCGGCGTCTGATACTGCCCGGCCTGTGGCTTCAGCGAATCACGACCCGGGAACCGGACGACACTCAGTTGGGAGTGGCCGCAAAGGCCCTCGAAGCGGTAGTATGATAGAAAAAGTCAAAAGCCTGATCCGCCGTCACGCGGAACTGGAAAAAGAAATGTCTTCGCCTGAAGTGACCGCCAACCCTAAGAAGCTGGAAGCTTTAGGACGCGAATATAATGACCTCGGCCGTTCGCTCCCCCTGTTGCGGGAATATGTCAAATTGAGCGAAGAACTCCGGCAGGCACATGAGATTATTGAGAATGAGAAGGACCCCGACATGCTCGAATTGGCCCGGGGGGAGATAGAATCAATCGAGGAGCATCAGCCTGAACTCGAGCGAAAAGTACAACTGATCCTCGTCCCAAAGGACCCCAACGACACAAAAAACGCAATTGTCGAAATACGCGCCGGCACGGGCGGTGTAGAGGCCGGACTTTTTGCGGGCGATCTGTTGCGCATGTACAG
>WJJU01000424.1 GCA_014729595.1 Chitinivibrionales bacterium | reverse complement strand
CTTCTGCAGCGCTCTCGACATATTGCGCTTTATTACGGTTTTGCGTCCCTTGCGGACCAACTGGTTGATCGTCGGCAATTCAATTTCCTCCCGAAAAAAGTCTCACAAAATAAATACTTGCCACCAGCTAACGCAATACTATTAATTCAAAAACCAAAAATTCACGCTTTGACACACCATTTCCCAGCCTTTTCGGCTCACTCGTTCGGCGATTTTCCGAACTACGTCGCCTTCGAACATACATCGCCACAAGCTCGGTTCATCCATATTGTCAAGCGCAAACACCCCTCACGAAATCCGGCGATACCAGCCCAAAAGCCACATCCAGTCACTTTTCAAGAGGCCGGTTTCCGTATCTCCCTCACCCGGCGGGAAAACCACTCACGGACGGAATCGGACTTCGCATACGGATTCATTCTCGTTGAACCAAAGGCCGCCCGGTCGCGACAATTGCTCCACGCTCTCTTTCGATCTTGAATAACGACAAGCTTCCATAAAGCAACGGCGCCTACAAGATATTATCGCCGATACTCATGAAATCGTCATTCTCTTCGTGCTCGGCAACCTTGACCATGTCACTCTCCAGGTCCTTGACCCTGAGACGACGGAACATCCTGGACCCTGTACCGGCCGGAATAAGATTACCCATTATCAGGTTTTCTTTCAGCCCGTTGAGCTTATCGATTTTTCCCTCAACGGCGGCCCTGGACAAGACCTTGGTCGTTTCTTGGAACGAAGCGGCACTGAGAAACGACTCGGTGGTCAACGAAGCCTTAGTGATACCTAAGAGCAAAGGAATAAACGTAGCCGGCTCACCACCCTCGGCAATTACCAACTCGTTTTCCTCAATGACCCGCCGCTTGTCTACATCATCCCCTTCGAGGAATCCGGTATCACCGGCACGCTGCACTCTCACTTTCTTGAGCATCTGGCTTACAATCACCTCGATATGCTTATCGTTGATCGTTACACCCTGAAGCCGGTACACCGCCTGAATTTCTTCGAGCAGATACTTCTGAACAGCGTTTTCACCCATAATACGCAGAATATCATGCGGATCGACCGAGCCTTCACTCAAACGGTCGCCGGCCTTCACTCGATCCCCTTCATGAACACGCAAATGCTTACCGATAGGTACTAGGTACGATCGGGCCTCTCCTCTTTCATCGCGTACTATAATTTTGCGGCTTCCTCGTTCTGTCCCGCCAAACTCTACCAGTCCGTCGACCTCGCTGATCACCGCCGCGTCCTTAGGGCGCCGTGCTTCAAACAGCTCCGCGACCCGGGGCAAACCACCCGTGATATCGCGACTCTTGCTGCTCTCACGAGGAATTTTAACCAAAATATCACCGGCGGCGACTTTGTCTTTATTCTTAACCTGAAGGTATGCGCCCGCGGGGACCGCGATGTTAACCTGACGCTTTCCTTCTTCGTCTAAGATCAGAATATGCGGATGAAGCCTTCGTTCGCGGTGCTCAGTCACCACCAAACTACTTAATCCGGTCTGCTCGTTGAATTCCTCGCGGAGGGTTTCTCCCTCAACAAGATCAACCAGCTCAACAACACCACCCTTATTGGCGATAATAACGTTATTATAGGGGTCCCATTCAAAAAGCGTATCGCCCTTCTTTACTTCGCCCCCCTCCTTCACCCGGAGCAATGCTCCATACGGAACAGTGTAGCGATACCGTTCCCGCTCCTGATCATCGAGAACGCCTAATTCACCGGCACGATTGGAGACAACTTCGCCCGCCTCATGCTCTATCAGCTCAATGTCGTGCAACCGGATAGTGCCGTCAATTTTGGATATTTCTTTTGACTGCGCGATTAGCCGCGATGCGGTACCCCCGATGTGAAAGGTACGAAGTGTAAGCTGCGTACCCGGTTCACCGATACTCTGGGCGGCCATTATGCCCACCGCCTCGCCGAGTTCCACCGGCTTACCGGTAGCGATGTTACGGCCATAACACATCTGACACGTTCCAAACGCGGAATCGCAGGTCAACACCGAACGGATACGCACGCGCTCAATTCCCAGAGTCTCAATTTTCTGAGACAGTTCCTCATCGATAATGGTATTCGCCGGACAGACAAGCTCCTCCGTCAATGGATCGTATATGTCTTCCTGAGCTACACGCCCCAAAAGCCTGGTCGATAATCGCTCCATTATCTCGTCGCCTTCACGCAACTCTTCGACCTCGATACCCTTGATTGTACCGCAATCATGCTCCGAGATAGTAATGTCTTGGACAACGTCGACCAAACGTCGAGTCAGGTAGCCGGCATCCGCCGTTTTCAGCGCCGTATCCGCCAGACCTTTACGCGCCCCGTGAGTGGAGATGAAGTACTCCAACACCGACAAGCCGTCCTTGAAATTCGAAGTAATCGGGTTCTCAATGATTTCACCAACCGCCCCGGTTATTTTCTTCTGCGGTTTCTGCATCAATCCGCGCATTCCCGCCAACTGCTTGATTTGGTCCTGACTACCACGCGCTTTCGCATCCAGCATCATATACACCGGATTGAAACCGTCCCGATCACGCGCCAATGTATCGTAGAGTGCTTGAGAAACCTCGTTGGTGGCATGGGTCCAGATGTCAATAATCTTGTTATACCGCTCGCCTTCAGTGATAATCCCTCGCTCGTACTGCTTTCGGATTCGCTCAGCCTCGGCGATTGTCTGACTGACTATTCCCTCTTTTTCGGGGGGAATGACCAAGTCCTCAATACCGAAAGTCACACCGGCAAGTGTAGCGAACTCGTATCCCAGACTCTTAACGTTGTCCAAAAACGCGCACGCACTTGCGGTACCCGTCCGACTAATTATCCGCGCCACTAGAGCATCCAGATTCTTCTTCTTCATCAATTCATTTTGGAAACCCGTGCCTTTTGGGATAATATCGTTGAACACCAACCGGCCCACCGTTGTCTCCACTCGCTTTCCGTCAATCCTCACCTGTATTTTGGCGTGAAGATCGATCTGGCCGTCCGCCAATGCATGAAGCGCCTCGGAAGCATCGGCGAAGAAACGCCCCTCACCCTTACGCCCCTTGGCCATCTTAGTAAGGTAATACATCCCCAGAACAATGTCCTGACTGGGCACCATCACCGGCTCGCCATTCGACGGTCTCAGCAAGTTATTCGCACTAAGCATCAGCAAACGACACTCTATCTGCGATTCGAACGAAAGCGGTACGTGAACCGCCATTTGGTCACCGTCAAAGTCGGCGTTGAAAGCCGCGCACACTAAAGGATGAAGCCGAATCGCTTTCCCTTCAACCAAAACCGGGAAAAAGGATTGTATGCCGAGACGATGCAGCGTCGGCGCACGATTAAGCAACACGGGATGATCCCTGATCACCTCTTCGAGAATGTCCCAAACCTCCGGACGCTCCCGCTCGACGAACTTCTTTGCGCTCTTCACCGTCTGGACTATGTTTTTCTCTTCCAGCTTCTGGATAATGAAAGGCTTGAACAACTCCAACGCCATCATCTTCGGTAGCCCGCACTGATGGATTTTCAGTTCGGGACCGACCACGATAACGCTACGGCCCGAATAATCAACTCGCTTACCAAGCAGATTTTGACGAAACCGCCCCTGCTTACCCTTCAGTAAATCACTCAACGATTTGAGCGGTCGCTTCCCTTCGCCTTTAACGGAAAAAGTACGCCGACCGTTGTCAAACAGCGTATCGACCGCTTCTTGCAGCATTCGCATCTCATTGCGCAAGATCACGTCGGGCGCCTTAATTTCGATTAGCTTTTTGAGCCGGTTGTTGCGGTTGATGACGCGCCGGTATAGATCGTTGAGATCCGACGTGGCGAATCTACCACCCTCCAGCGGAACCAGAGGCCTGAGATCGGGAGGGAGCACGGGTAATACGGTCATGACCATATTCTCGGGCTTGTTCCCGGATTTCAGGAATGCTTCAACAACACGGAGCCGCTTGAGATGATCGGCTTTTCGCTGTACCGAAGACTCAAGCTTGACTTTCGAGCGCAAATCGATCGACAATTCCTCCAAATCAAGCGTCGCCAGGATCTCCAGAATCGCCTCGCCGCCCATCTTTGCGACAAATTGCTTGTCTTGCTCCTCAAGCTCGATATATTCGTCTTCGGTAAGAAGCTGCCCCTTACGAAGATTGGTGTCGCCCGGATCAATTACCACATAGGATTCATAATACACGATCCGCTCGAGAACGGTATTTGACAGTCCCAAAAGGTAACTAATATGGGACGGCAGGCTTTTAAGGAACCATATATGCACAATAGGCACCGCCAACTCGATGTGGCCCATCCGCTCACGGCGTACCTTCGAGTGCGTTACCTCGACACCGCAGCGATCACATACAACACCGCGATAACGAATCCGCTTGTATTTTCAACAGTTACATTCCCAATTGCGGACAGGCCCGAAAATACGCTCACAGAAAAGCCCGTCACGCTCCGGCTTAAACGACCGGTAATTTATAGTCTCGGGCTTAGTTACCTCGCCGTAGGACCAATTTCTGATTGTATCCGGCGAGGCAAGCTTGATGCCCACACTAGTAACATTCTGCGCCTTCTTGCTGAATCCCCCGAACAGGTCTGGCACCGATTACCCCCTATTGCTTGGGTAACAAAAACCTAAGTTCGCATCCACACACCGTGGTCTACGCTTCCTCTCCGATCATCACCTCAAAATCAACCGCCAGTGCTTTGATCTCCCTAATCAGCACATTGAATGATTCGGGGATGCCCGGCCGAGGCGAATTCTCGCCTTTTACGATAGCCTCATAGATCTTTGAACGACCCGTGAGGTCATCACTCTTAACCGTGAGCATCTGCTGCAACGTATGCGCCGCACCATAAGCCTCCAACGCCCACACTTCCATCTCACCGAAACGTTGCCCGCCGAATTGAGACTTTCCTCCCAACGGCTGCTGAGTAACCAGCGAGTACGGACCGATCGACCGTGCGTGAATTTTGTCG
>WJJU01000423.1 GCA_014729595.1 Chitinivibrionales bacterium | reverse complement strand
TCATGATAGTGTTCGATACGTCGCATCATGGGTCGAAGAGCGTACTTCTCCAAAACAAAAGCCAGAACAATAAAGGCGAATTCAGCTAAATAGGGAACTACGCCACCAACGGGAAGACTACCCCGGGGACCGCTCAGCACAAAAAGGACGATTACGGCAAGAAGGTCTTGAGCGACGAGGATCGCTATGCACACCGAACCCATTCGCTGCTGGTGGAGCGAAATAGTCGGCATAAGCTTAACGACAAGGATTGTGCTGGAGAACAGGAGCGCAACACCAAGGATGAGAGCCTCGCCTTGGCCGAATCCCCACGCCAGGGCAATGCCGCCGGTCACGCCGGCGAATGCGAGCGCGGACAGCAAGGTGATCAAAACAGTCCGGCGAAACAGTGCCACCAACCTGCGCGGCTCTAATACGAGTCCCGCCAAAAACAGGAGAAGTGTTATGCCGATATGGGAGATTTCATCAATAAATTCGACATGCCGAACAATGCCCAGCCCCCACGGTCCCAATGCGATCCCGGCAACAATGTAGCCGATAATAATCGGTTGATGTACTAAGACAGACAAAAAAGCCATCGCTCCCGCGGCGACGGTTATAACGGCAATATCAAAAAAAACGGATTCCACGGCATCTATCTCGTCGTTAAAGGTGATCGACGAAAATAGAACTAGCGCGGAAGTGGAACAAGAGGGTGGGGAGAATTCGGGGTTCGGGAGTTATGGTAATCCCGGGAAACACGGCCTCGGACCGATGCATGCATTTTGCTTTCATCGATCCGAAACCGGTATCAATACCGTTCGTTGCGGCTATCCTTGGTGGGAACTACTCACAAATTGCCCCCGATGATGCTTTTACGGTATGCTGCGGGAGACCGGCGATATCTTCCCAGGTAATCCTGGTGGTATTCGGGCCCGAAACCGATTCCGTGAAGAAAAAGGTGTCGCCCGGCGCGGCAATACCCGTACCGCTCTGCATCGTCCCGACAACTTCCCATTGATACTGGATGTCTCTGCTGTTAGCATTACGAACACGCCAGCGACGCTTTTCGGGGTCGGTACTGCACATCGACGTTAGATGAAGGTCGAATTCATTTTGGCAGATTGCACCCGAAGAAGCTTTCACGGCGTGGTGGAGGGTATGTTCGTTGTCGTACCACCGTATTCTGGTCGTATTAGGCCCTTCCACCGATTTGGTAAAAAAGAAATTGTCACCCGGTGCGGCCATGATTGCCCCGCTTTGCTTTGTCCCCACGACATCCCACTCACATTTGACGTTTCTGTCGTTCGGGTTGCGAACCCGCCAACGTCGCAGCGAAGGCTCCGTACTACACATAGAGGTCAGACGAAGCTGTTGCAGTTGCGGCCGTGCAGCATCCACGATCTGAATTCCATTGAAACCGACGGGAGCGGCGTCGGGCATACCATCGGCGCTGCGCGATTCGATCCACACGGTGAAATCCTTTTCGGTAATCGGTCCGAATACGGCGTAAGTGGGAAGCCGCTGGATAAGGAATGTCGTCGTATCGAAAGTGTTATACCATTCGGTGGACCATGCGGGGATATAATCAAAGCACCAGAATGGTCCGTTACGAAAATAGAAGGTTTTATCTTCCATGCCTATGGATATGTAATAGGATTTGTAGTCTTGAGTTTGGTAGCCGCCCCAGAAGGCATATATGTAGTATTTCTCAAAAGGTACGTCTTTAACCGAGACGGAACATGGAGTAGCGTTGGTTGTAGCCTTAAAGCTGTGCATCATCAACACTTCGTTTTGATAGAACGGCACTTCCCCGACAAATAGGCTGTGCGCATTAGACCAAAACGACATATCGGTCGGTTCGCCGCGGTTATTGTAAATGATACCCGATTCCTCAAATGAGGACGAATAAATATTGTTCCAGTTTCGCTCTTTGTGTAATCCCATCTCTACATAATCGGGAAAATGGTATTTGCCTAAATTGAGGCTGATGACATCGTCACCTTCCCCGGCTTTGACTGTGACCGTCTTCGAGAATGTCGATTCACCTAGCGCGTCGGTTATCCTGGCGCTGATCGCATAGCTTCCGGGCGCACCAACGTTCCATACGGTCTTGAATGGTTCGGAGGTTTCGGCAATATGGTTGAAGCCGTTGTAAAAAAAGTCTATCTTGACCGGGTGAAGTTCCTCCGGAGACAGTGCCTCGGCCTGGAGCGTTATGTCTACGCCGGGCTCACACTCTATGCTTTTATTGGGATTTACCATGTTCGCTCTCGGTCTTCTGCCGACGGCAAAATTTACGACTTCGGAGGTCGCCTCGTTACCATCGAAGTCATAAGCACGAGCGACAAGCGTATGGTGCCCGATATCGGCTTTTAGCGAATAATGCCAATTCCAGAAAGGAAAGCGGGTGAAGCGACCGATAACCTGACCGTCGAATATCAATTCAATATATAGGACTTGAACATCATCGTATGCTCGAGCGACTACCCTTATTCTGTCCCCCTCCTCGGTGTTAACCACTGAGTTGTTCTCGGGGTATTCGAAGGATACATTGGGCGGGTAAATCGAAAAGGACGGGGTGCAAAGAAAAGCCACAAAAGCCGCTGTTCCAAAAAAACGCGATGCAAACATAATACCTCCACTAAGTATAACCGGTAGGATTATTCGATATCCGAACGAAGCGGTAAAGATGTCGCTCGAATACCGAGATTTACGTTGTAAACGTACTCAATTCGATCATAATAATAGGAAAATCGGTATGGGAATTTTTTACACGGATTGTGTGCTTGTATAGTATGT
>WJJU01000422.1 GCA_014729595.1 Chitinivibrionales bacterium | reverse complement strand
CGTCCATGATGATACCGGCGAATCGGACGCCGTTTTCGGCGGCCGGTCCTATAAACGCGGAAGCGCCCTTCTCGTTGGATATTGCACGCGCACGTTCGGCGGCGGCCCCTTTGAGCTTTGCGGCGTCGGTTATCGTTACAGTTTCATTCTCGATTTCGATCCCGCACAAGAAGTCGCATCGACCGGTTATCACGATACCGTCGTAGCCGGCCCGCTTTATGGCAGGTCCCAGGGCTCCGCCTACCGAGAAGTCGCCGATTGTGCCGGTCTGCGGGGAGCGTGACATGACGACTAAATGCGTCGCGGTGGGAGAGGGTGTATCGACCAGCGGACCGGTAAAAAACAACAACGGCATTGATGGATCGTCCCATGCGCGGGTGACAAACGGCCGAAGATACCAACCGGCGAGTCCTCTACCGCCGATGAAGCGACGCAGGATCGATTCGTCCGGTTTTTCGACATAGTGGCCGCGTGTAGTCAGGTCAATGTGGAGAATTGTTCCCTGCCGCCCAAACATCGGTTTCCCCTTTCCGTCGTTTCGCTCTTTATCGGTCCAAATCGATTCGACCGGTGAATACCGTACGCGCCGGGCCGGTCATGAATACCGAATGAGCGGGATCGCCGTCCCATTCGACCGATAAGTCGCCGCCGTTTAAGTGAACCGTGACCATGACGTCGTTGCGTCCGGTCAGTACCCCCGCGACAACGGCTGCGCAGGCCCCGGTTCCGCACGCCGCCGTCTCACCGCAACCGCGTTCATACACACGCATTCGTATATGTGACCGGTCGAGTACTTCTATGAATTCGATATTGGCGTGGTTGGGGAAAAACGGATGGCGCTCGAGTTTGGGACCTTCGACAAGCACAAGCTCGTCGGTAATCTTCGGAACATGAATCACGGCATGAGGGTTTCCCATCGATACGGCCGTCACCCGGTATGTTTGTTCCTCGACCTCGAGTGGATGATCGAGTATTCGGTCGGCGGTCTCGGTGGTCGGAATCCGTGCGGCCTCAAGGATCGGCGGCCCCATATCGACGCGAACTTCGGTATCGTTTCGACCGGTACGGATCAGCCCGGCGCCCGTGTCAATTGCCAATTCGTGTCGATCGCTTATGTTCGCTTCATTAACAAATTTGGCAAAGCAACGAATCCCGTTGCCGCACATCTCCGCCTCACTTCCGTCGGCATTGATGATTCGCATGCGGAAATCGGCTTTTTCGGAGCGCGGGGGCAGAACGAAAATGATCCCGTCCGCGCCTATGCCTCGGCGGCGATCGCATAAGAGCGCCGCCCGTGCTCCGAGCCGGTCCGCCTCAAGCTCGTCGGCCGGCGCAATCATTATGAAATCATTCGCCAAGGCTTCCATTTTTGTAAACTTAATATCCATGGCTCCCTCCCGGACCCGCCGGATGGACGGAACTCACCAGCTCTGCACTGAATTTTGTATTATCTGTCTAACAATGTCTTCCAGTGCCTCTTCCCGGCCGTCTTCTTCGGTTTCGTTTTGAAAATCGTATATACCTTCGCCGGTGATCGTTCCCTCGTAAAGCGCTTTGTTTTCCACATTGTCCATAAATACCACCTCCACCGTAATGGTCACCATGTACTCACTGACGTCGACTTCGCGGTACGAGGTGGTACTGTAGGTGCGGGGATGATTGGTATACCTTCTGACCGTTCCGGTAATCGTCGCATCACCGGTTCCGCCGACGACGCGAAGCAGGTTTGAGCCGACGACCTCTTCGGTAACGGATTCGGTGATGTCCTGGCCGACACGCGGTTTGAGAGAGCGGTTTTCGAACAGCGGAATATCCACGGTGTTGAGATGGTTGGGAAGAGTTGAGCCACTGAACGTATAAATGCCGCAACCGCATAAAAGCGCGATGAGGGCGACGACGAGTGCGCGAGTGATCATGATTCCTCCAACGGTTCGTAAGTCAAGTCGCCGATTCCGGTGGGCCTGGTGAGGAACGATTCGACCGCGGTACGCACGGTGTCGGCGGAGTCGCAAACGGTGAAATCATCGCCGAGCGCTTTACGGAAAACGCGTCCATAGTTCCGGGTGACGATGCGATTGTCAAGGACAACCAGAGCGCCGCGGTCGGTGGTTGAGCGAATAAGCCGCCCGGCGCCCTGACGGAATTTGATTACGGCTTCGGGGACGGCATACGAGAAAAAAGATTCTCCGTGAAGTATCCGCGCTCGTTCCGCCAGCGCTTGGGCGAGGGGGTGGCTGGGAACCGGGAAGGGAAGGCGTGGGATCATGACGATTTCGCAGGCTTCGCCGGGAGCGTCGATACCTTCCCAAAAGCTGTCGGTACCCAAAAGCACGGTCCTGGTGGAAGATTTGAATCGTTCGACCAATGTATGGCGCGGCCCCGAAATATTTTGAGCCAGCGCCGTAGCCCCGTTTGGAAGCGTCCCGGGCGCCCTCAGCAAACTGTAAACGCTTTCGAGCATTGAGCGTGCCGTGAACAGCGCCAGAATATTGCGCCCCGGTTCTTCAAGAAGCCGTACGATCGTCGCCGCTACGCATTGTGGGTAGCTCTTGGCCGTCGGATCAACCGCGTTTTTCATCGCGCACTTGAGCATCTGAGCGCCGGCGAAGGGAGAAGGATACGTGGCGACATGTGTTCGTTTGTCATGCTCGCTCGTCAGCCCGACTTTCTTTCGGAAAAAATCCATGTCGTCACCGACCGAAAGTGTTGCGGAAGTGAATACCGCGGTCGTGCAGTTGCGTTCCCAAATGCCGCCAAGCAGTTCGCCGACATCCAAGGGGACTCCGCACAGCTTGACCCATCCTTTGCGCTTGTCTCCCTCGACCCAGAAAACATGACCTTCAGTCGACCCGCGCGCCAGATACGTCAAGTCGGCTTTGAGTTGCGAAGTGCGGTCTGCGCACGAGGCGATATCAACCAGCGTATCTTCATCTTCGCTACGGCCCCCGCCTCGGCCTTGCTCCGTTGCGGTTTTGTCGTGCTTGACGGCGGCCGGCGTGGGCTCCCGCGTGTTCTGTTCGTCGTTTTCGGACTCGTACAGGGCGTGCAGCTCCCGAAGCGTCTCTTGTATTTCACCGAGAGCAATCTCGAATCCGGCTTTCCCGCCAAGCGCTTCGAACGGCTCTTCCTTGTATGCGATTTGGTAGTTGGTCG
>WJJU01000421.1 GCA_014729595.1 Chitinivibrionales bacterium | reverse complement strand
ATTGAAGACGAGGAACAGTCGGCGCGTTCTCATGAATTGCATCAAAGATGGTTTTACTCTCCGAATGCTCGACGGCGCAAGCCAGAATACAACTGTTACAATTCATACAACTGTCGGCGTGAAAAATATTTCTTGTCATAATTCACATCTCTTTCAGATCCTTAACCAGGAATTCGCACGTAGTATCACCATTAGCCCAGCATTTCATCTCTTTAACATAAAACGATCCGGCAAAAAACGCTTGGAAAATGCCTGATATAATACCTCCCTCGAATCCGCAGATGCATTTTCCGATATTGGTTACTCCCGCACAGGACACACACTCATCGACCTGCACAATGAATTCCGACCCCTCCGGACGTAGAGAAACTAATCCAATATTGTTTTCCGCGAAAAACGCAACTACATTATTAACATACGACTCCAACGTTGGATGCTCGATCATTATGGCTGAACCTATCTTCAAACCCAGATCGCGACCACAACTCATCGTTATGGCGTTACTCGATTTACCGAATAGCGGCTCGAATCCATGGAGACGAAGAATGCGAAAAATTTCCACCGGTACTGTAGCGCCAAGGTCCTTACGTACTTTCACATTTCCCACGTTCAGATCCATAATTACCTCCGTTGTAGATGTGTGTGATTGTTGAACTACTCCGGCCGCACTTTAGTCCGTTCCTCGCGGTTGTAGCTTAAGCCAATCCTTTATTCTGCTTAGCCGCACCCTTCTCCCATTTGCGAAGACGGTCTATGAGTAAACTTGGAACTTCAGCAAGATTCCCGGCGAAGTAGTAACAACTACAGCAAGTGTCATACCCGATTTCGCCTTTAATAAAAAGCACTGAATATGAGTAGAGTATGCGAAAAAGAAACGGAATCGAACGGTCCCGTGCGTACTTTCAGGCACACGGATGAAACCCGGCCGGGTTGCGCAGGGCATGGGCCTTTCCGCTCTGATTAGAGCTACGGAGTAGAAGTGGCTTACTTTAGGGACTTATCAAATTCGACAACCGGCCGGTCGACACGGACGACAGGCTTATCTTTGTGTAGCTTTTCGGCATTATTCATCGATGTCGACGGCGGGAAAGAGTTCGCCGAGAACTGCGGAAGCTGTCTCGGAAGAAAGGGGATTGGTCTTATTCAAAAGAAATTTTTGACATCGCCCCGCCCATCGCCGTTTCTCTTCTCTTGCTCACTTCCGACGTCGCGCAAAATGCACCGAATCGCCCCATCGCTCGTAGCCCACGACCCGGCCGACGGAGGCGATACGTGCGGCAAGGCATCCTTTGCATTGAGTTGCGGTCTCATCGACACACGGTTTACCTTCGTACAAAAGATAGTCCTTGCGCTTTTCGGTTGGAGTAAGCTGGGGCATGATGACATTTGCACCGAATGCCAAACCATGCTCTCTTCCTTGGGGGTCGAGTGCCTGCAGTGCGGTGGTTGCGGCGATATTGACGTCTTTCATTACCAAGCGAACGACGGCGATCATGAGAAGAGCCGATTCAAAGCGGTAGGTGGGATCTCCAGTTGGGTCTTTTTCTCCCAGTGGAGTTTGCTTATGAGGAATATAGGGTCCCATGCCAACCATGTCGACATCCAAATCTCGCATAAAAAGGACATCATCAGCAAGGTCTTCAATCGACTGCCCCGGTACGCCTATCATAACACCGGTGCCGACCTGAAAGCCGATCGACTGCAATGCCTGAAGGCATGCTATTCTATTCTCCAAAGATTGTTCCGGAGGATGCCAGGCGGAAAAAAGGCGGGGCGAGGTCGTTTCGATCCGTAAGAGATAGCGATGCGCGCCGGCTTCGAAAAAGCGCTCGTAAGTTTCACGACTCTGCTCCCCAACGCAGAGTGTAACACCAAGGCCGTCCGGGAGACGTTCGCCGCGCGTGCGGTTCTTGATCACACGGACGGTATCAATTACAAATTCTACAAATTCCCGATCACAACGTTCACCCGATTGCAACACAACCGATCCGTATCCCTGTTCCGCACACCAAAGAGCCTGCGCCAAAATTTCTTCGTATGACAGGGTATATCGCTTTACATAGGTATTGCCACCGCGGATGCCGCAGTAGCGACAGTTGCGCGCACAAACATTAGAGAATTCAATCAAGCCTCGGTAGTAAACCCGATCACCGCAATGCTTTAAAAGCATTTTTTCCGCGGCCGACCGGATCGTCTCACGCGCTCGCGTGGTATTTGCGGAGAGTAAAGCTATTATTTCCTCACGCCCGAAAGCATTCGCCGCAGCCATGGCCTCCAGGCCGCCCTCATCGGTTAAGCCCACATCTTCTCTACCGTACATTTGACTCATAGCGCAATCTCATTCCTCCGGTAGCGCGCCAAGTTCATTCTCCAGTCGGCGGCGCCGCTCACCCGAAAGAGAATCATACCCATAGACCACGTAACCATGCTCCTCATCGACTCGAAGTCGAGCCGGTAGCGCAATCGGTAATGGTTCAGAAGCGACGACGCCGATAAACGCCCGGCGCGAACCGTGAATGCGCACGGGAATAATACGTATTCCGAATTTCTTTTCGATCGTTTGAAGATTCGGTTGCTTCATATTTCCTAAAAATACAAATCCCTTTCCCCCGCCTTTGTCCGCTCGTACTGCTCCATAAAGCTGTCGAATACTTTCGGCATCTTCACCCGCACCTCTTCAATTTCGTGCTCAATTACCGCCTCGCCGACCTTTTTTGTCTCATCACTCGCAAAATCATCGAGCCATTCACGAAATGTGATGACGGCGTTGAGCTTGCAAAACTTTCCCTCCTGTCCCGTGCGCAGGAGCTCCATAATGCATTCCCCCGTTCGGCCGCAGCGGTATCCCGCTGTGCAAAACGAGGTTATATAGCCCATACTCGCCAGTTCCCGGATAACTTCATCCAAATTGCGTGTGTCCCCCAACAAGAACTGTTGTTTGTTGCTTTGCTGCTCATCTCCATTTTCCGCATACCCGCCAATACCGATTTTTGTCGACGCATCGGTTTGCGTGACGCCAAGCGGTAACAGTTCGCGCCGCGTTTGCGCATCTTCGCGGGCGGTAAGTATCATTCCCGTGTAGGGAATGGCCAATCGAATGACCGTAATAGCTCGGCGAAATTCCCGATCGTGTACTTTGTGCTCGGGTGATTGGGTAAACGGCGCCATATCCGCCGGTTCAAGGCGCGGAAACGACACCGTATGGGGTCCGATGCCGGTTGCTCGCTCCAGCTCGAGCGCATGGCTCACAAGTCCCATAACCTCGAATTTCCAATCATACAGGCCGAACAGCGACCCGATACCCACATCATCGATCCCCGCTTCGAGCGCTCTATGCATGCAGTAAAGCCGCCAGCGAAAATTTCCTTTAAGCGTACCGGAGGGGTGCACACGTGCGTATGTCGAACGATGATATGTCTCCTGGAAAACCTGATAGGTTCCAATACCGACCTCGTGGAGCCTTTTTAGATCCTCGATTGCCAGCGGTGCCGCGTTCACGTTGACGCGACGAATCTGACCATACCCCTTGTTCCTTGTTGGAACCTGTACATCGTATATCGTTTTGATCGTATCGACCATATAGTCGACATCGGATTCCGGGTGCTCGCCGTAGACCACTATAAGGCGCTTGTGGCCAATACGGCCGGCAAGCACTTCGACCTCCCTGCGAAGCCGTTCAGTGCCAAGCCTCCCGCGCTCCATGGTCGTATTACCGCATCGCAAGCCACAGTAAAGGCAATTATTGACGCACATGTTACTCAAATACAAAGGAGCGAATGTTACGATTCGATTATCGTAAACCTTCTTTTTGATTCTTGCCGCCGCTTGTTCCATTTCGGCAACCAGTTCCGGATCGATGACATTGAGCAATACCGCGGTATCATCGATGGTAAGCGACTCTATCGCCTCCGCTTTTGCGATGATCTCGCGAACCCGCGCCGGTTCCGGCGCGGCTGAATCGGTTAGTTTTTTCTCAATGGCGTATTCGGAGATGAAGTCTTCTCCGTTTACTAAATATTTATCGATTTGCTCCGGTACGATACGGTTACGCATCCAATCTTGAGCGGTTTTCATTATAAGCCTCCGTCGGTGCCGGCGTTCATTTCATCACGATATGCGTTGAGTGCGGCGGGAAAAGGTGAAAGCACGCGTTCCAAAACTCCTTGCAAGAATGAAATGGCCACCCCATAATTAGTTACGGGGACGCCGGCCTCGCGGGCTCGTTGCAGTCGAGTCAGCATTTCGCGACGGGTCAGCATGCATGCCCCACAATGGATAATCAGCGAATACTCCGCCAAGGCCGATGGGTAATCCCTTCCCGAAGCCACATCGATCGTTAAATCACAACCGGTATACTGCCGCAGCCAGCGAGGAATTTTTACTCTACCGATATCGTCCTCAGCCGCATGATGGCTGCACGCTTCGGCAATCAACACTTTGTCGCCGGCGCGCAGTCGATCGATACACACCGCCCCACGTGCCTCTTCCACCAAGTCACCCTTAAACCGTGCGAACAAGATCGAGAAAGTGGTGCAGGCCATATCCGACGGTGTGTCGGCCACCATTTTCATGACAACCTGGGAATCGCAAACCGCCAACCGAGGTTGCGGTTTCAGCATCGCAAGAGCATGTGCATATTCCCGTTCTTTCACAACCATAATAGCGGCATCATTATCGAGAGCGTCGCGGATTGTCTGTACTTGCGGCAAAATAAGCCTGCCTTTGGGCGCCTGAAGGTCAATAGGTACGACCAGCATGACAACTCCGCCGGCGGTAATCAGATCTCCTACAAGCGGAGGTGGTTGAAGGTACTCATCGGGCAGCGCCTCAATAAGGCAACGCTTAAAACGGTCTACATACGTGTCTCGTTCCGCGGTGGTAATACTTGAGCAAAGAAACGAAAGGCCGTCCGGCTCGAAACCCGCCGGGGGAGCCTGAAGATCGGCTTTATTAACGACCCGGACAAGGGGCACTTTCCGCGCCTCCGCCTCGCGAGTAATGATCTCTTCAAATTCGGTCCACACACCGAATTCCATGATCAGCACGAAAACATCCGCTCGTTCGAATATCGCCTTTGTCTTCGCAAGACGCTTTCCCGAAAGTGCCGACACATCATCGGTACCTGCGGTGTCAAGAAAAACGACGGGGCCGATAGGAAGCAACTCCATCGACTTCTCGACGACATCGGTCGTGGTTCCGGGGATTTCCGACGTCACCGCAACATCCTGCCCGGCAACCATGTTGAGAAAACTCGATTTTCCGACATTGGTCCTACCAAAGATACCTATCTGCAATCGCATCGATTTAGGCACGGTTTGTGTCATTGTTACCTCTTTGCCGGCGATGAATATCGCGAAAGCCAAGCGCCATGATGTTTTCGGAAGTAAGAACGCGATCGACCAGTTCGACACCCAGTTCGCGCACCAAAAAATCTTTGAATGTTTCCCCCGCCCCCTCGCCCTGATAGGCATGCACCAAGCCCTGCGCGCGTTCATAGCCGATATGCGGAAGAAAAGCTGTTATCAACATCGGACTTCGATAGGCATGCGACCGACAGACGGCCGGATCGGGTTCTATGCGCTCGATGCACTCGGCAAGCATTGTGTTGCCGCGAAACAGCAATTTGAGTGACTCCAAAAGCGCTTGAGCCACCAGCGGCATCTGTTCGACAATCTGGAAGCTTCCCAGAGCAGTGGCCCGGGCGACAACCGTATGATTCGCATGCACACGCAGGGCTGAAGCTACAACCGCTTCGCATACGACAGGATTTATCTTCCCCGGCATTATCGAAGATCCTGCTTGAAGCGGCGGCAAGCGTATTTCGCCCAAATAGTGCAGCATGCGCAAATCATTGGCGATTTTAGTGAGCGTTGAGGCATTGGCGCTCAAGATGCCCGACACCTCCACCAATGCATCGGCGTTGGCGGTCTGATCCACCAGGTTTTCGCCACGGGTTAAGCCGTAACCCGTGATTTGACGCAGGCGTTCGATCACCAAAAAAATGTATCGGCGGGGTGCGGTAAGACCGGTACCGACCGCGGTGCCGCCGATATTTACAACACGCAACCGCTCTTCGCATTTGAACGTACGCCATCGATCACGACTGACCGCATCGGCGAAGGCCGAGAATTGCGCCCCCAACGTTAGGGGAATCGCATCTTGCATCTCCGTCCTACCGATCGTGATGATATCCGCCCAGGCTTTTTCTTTTTGTTGAAGACGGCCTTGCAGGTGCGCCGTCGCTTCGCTCAAGCGCCGCACACCCGCGATTGCCGCTATTTTAAGCGCCGTCGGATAGACGTCGTTTGTTGACTGATGAAGATTAACATGCTCGAGGGGATGAATAATATCATACCGTCCCCGCGGGTATTTCAATATCTCGAGAGCACGATTGGCGATTACCTCATTGACATTCATGTTGGTTGAAGTCCCCGCCCCGCCCTGATAAGCATCCAGGATAAACTGATCGGCTAATGAGCCGGCCGCGACCTCCCCGCATGCACGCTCAATCGCCTCCGCGCCGCCGGTATCAAGATACCCGAGTTCGCCGTTGGCCCGAGCGCAGCTCTTCTTAACCTGCGCGAGTGCCCGAATGAGTTCGGGTGCGATAGTCACGTCCGAGAGAGCGAAATTTTCGCTCGCACGAAGCGTGTGGATCCCCCAGTAGGCGTCCGCGGGGACCTCGCGCTCACCAAGAAGATCATGCTCCACCCTTGTGTTCATCGTAAACTGCCTTTTATTGTTTGCTTAAGGCGGATTTCACCGAAACGCCCTGAAGCCGCCCCAGAGTACCCGTGAGTGCTCCGATTTCATCGGGGGTGGCTTCGACGACAAGTGTAATCACACTTCGTCCATCATCCCGATTTGGAATGCCCGTTCTGGCCACAACCAAGTGACCGTACAGAGTCAAGACCTCGTTGACCGCGGCGGCGCTTCGTTTTCTATCTTCGACAATTATTCCTACAAAGCCCAAACGTCTATCCATCAAACCTCCTCCTCGGGCTTACCCAAAGAGTTCACCACGGAGAGTATCGAGCCCATGGGGCATTGCGAACGGAAACGGATCTTGGAGCATTTCTCCATTCCTGAAAGCCGGCTCAGAAATACTCCCGTCGGCCGGCGGTCGAGACAAGACCATCTGCTTTGTTGTTCAATCGTTGCATACGGCCAAATCAGACCACCTCGACATAGAGGCGCAATGCGTGGTAATAAAGCGGGCATGTAGCGGTCTCCATTTCCCATAAAAAAAATCCTGCTTCCACTCTAGAGGGAAACAGGATTTCGCGATTCGGCACGGGGTAAGGAAGACCGCTCGCGTTATGTATTGAACATGTACGAGCGAAAGAAATGCGTTCCTCCCCCTTGGCGTCAGATACGATATCCTTCCCGCAGGAGCATCAGAGTTCAATAATATATCGAAGAGCCTCTCATTGTCAACCCTCCAGACGCCGTCAGTTCATGAACTGATAAGCAAGGCGCAAGTAGTTTATCCCGTCGTTGCGTGAAAATCCAATCGGCACGTATTTAAGCAATTGAATTATTTGGAATTACGGCCTAGGTTATATTCGGTTCCTGATTTCATCGCCGGTGAACTCCACGATTCTCAATATACGCCCAAATGATTTGTACCTTCCAGGAAAGCACCTCGGCCTCCAATCGCAACGCTTGCGCGGGATCGCCTTACCCGCTCCCGGATGTGACCATTTTTCGCCGGCGGCGCAAGCATACGTTGAGCGACGGGCTCTCTTGGACCACCGGACACTTCGAGTTCCCACCCCGCCTAGCGCTTGAACACCGAAGAACTTTTTACAACGATAGGGTTTCGTTTACGGGACATATCATTCCAACGCCTCGTGAACTTTCCATGATGCCGTATATTGGTTGTCACTAGTTCGAAGTATCGCAACATTTTCCGCTTGAGCCGCCTCGAGCATCTCGGGAGGCGCATGTTTGTTGCCGCAGATCAGAATTGCCGGAATCTCGGCCAACGAAGCGACGGCGACAGTATTTTTGTGCGCTTGGATCGTGATGAGAAGTGAGCCGTCCGT
>WJJU01000420.1 GCA_014729595.1 Chitinivibrionales bacterium | reverse complement strand
TACGTTCCTTCTTGAGCGCATTTATGATTCCCGTGGCGCCCTCCTTCACCGTATCCGACAGATAGATTGCCCCGGCGGGCGCACCCTCTTTTGCCACAACCACTACACTCCCCCAACCCCGTCGATTCTCGAATGCACCACCCTGCTCCAGGCATTGAGCCGTAATCCACTCTTGTCTTCCCACACAAACCCAAGTACCATCCACCATACCCGTGATCCCCATCCCCGGTTCCTCGTGCACCGCTTCGAGCCTGGTCGATGCCTTGTGCAATGTTCCCGCCTCGCGAACTACCGCGCGCGCGACCGGGTGCGTGGATACCGATTCAAGCGCCGCCGCCAACGATAGTACCTCATCGCGTTTTACCCCGTTTAGAGATTCCACCATATCGACCCCGAGCTTTCCGGTGGTCAGCGTTCCTGTTTTATCAAAGACCACGGTAGTCACCCTCGATGCCTCTTCGAGCGCCGAAACATCTTTCACGATCACCCCAACCCGCGCCGCGGCGCTCAGAGCGGCCACGAGAGCCGAAGGACCCGATAACACGATGGTGCACGGACAAGCCACCACAAGCATCGCTATAGCCCGACTTATGTCATGAGTGAAAAAGAGTACCAGTCCTGCAAGTGCCAGCACAACCGGTGTGTACCAAGCCGCATAACGGTCCACCAGCCGCATGGCGGGCGTTCGGCTCTCTTCGGCATGAAGGATCATTTCTTTTATCTTTTCGAGTGTCGAATCCTTGATCTCGGCGGCAATACGCACCCGTAAAAGACCGCCCTCGTTCACCGTACCGGCATAAACATGATCTCCGGCTTTTTTCTCTACAGGCATCGATTCGCCGGTCAAAGCCGATTCATTCACCGTACTCAAACCTTCTTCGACAATACCATCGCCCGGTAGGCCATCGCCGGGTCTTATATGCACAAGCTCTCCCGGGCAAACCTCGGATGCATCGATTTCAGTAAGCTCACCGTTTCGATCGACTAGTACCCGTTTAGGAGCTAATCGAAGAAGGGCCTCTATATTACGGCGAGCGCCCACCTGGGAACGAAACTCAATGAGCTGAGAAATTACCATAAAAAGGGCTATCATCGCTGCGACGTTGTATTCCGCGGTGCAAAAAGCAGCCACAAACGAGAGTGCTGCGAGTTCATTGAGTTCTACAGACTCCGAGAGCAGATCAACCAGCGCATGATAAATAAGTGGCGCCCCCAATAGCACGGCCGCCGACAAGGCGAGCAGTGCGGATATTTCGGGTCCATACAGTCGTGCAGCCAGATAGGAGTTTGCAAGAACAAAACTCCCCGCAATGCAGGCAATCATCTGGAGGCGATACCGTTGTGCCTCCGTTTCGAGCATTTTTTTTACGAATGCATGAGCCATAGTAGATTTTTGCTTTATTGTGGCGGAGTCGGTTTCGAGAGGGTGGGACCTCATCTCATATACGAAATCGCGCCCAAATGAACTGCCGCAAAAGGTGAAAGGTAGCGCGTGTGTAGCCGCCCCTTTCCTATCACACGTGGGGTGTGAACAAGCTTTTTACGACATGCTGCTTAATGTCCATTCAAGTCTATAAATAACGAGGAAAAAATCTTCTGGGTTCTCTGTTTCCTCCGGAATAAAACATAATGCCTTTACGAGCCAAAATTGAGCCTCAGTTTAACATCAGTTTCATCTTCCAATGTACCCCAAGGATCAAACTCAAGGTATCGAGCGGCATCGCGCAATCGGGCAATGAAAATGGAATCTTCGATTGAGACATTCCTTACGTACAGGTTTGTCAGTTCTCCCTGAAATTCAACCGTGAATTCGAGCAGCGCTTCACCTTTGAGCGAGGGCACCTGTACACGCCGCTCTTCGTATGCAGCCAGCGAAGTGCAGTAGTATGGAACAATGTTCTTGATCACGTTTTTTTTAGTCCTAGCACCTTCAACGGAGAGGCCCGGCATATTTTTTGGCATGACTTCCCCACAGGGCAGATTTGTCCGTCCATCTTTTTTCTTACCGCACATCGGAAAGAATAATGTGAATATTGCTACAATAATTACTGTTAGCTCAAATCGCACGACACCTCCTTCTCGAACAAGCTTTCACGGCATTAGACCCAACCACCGCCGCCAGGTATTCAGATCTTATTAGTAAGTAATATATGATGCGCCCGTTAGTGTTCTATGAGCATACATATAGCATTCAAGAAAACCAAGATTTATGCGGAACATTCTAACAATCCATGAATCCTGTACGTAAGAGGGTGTTCGTGTTTGAAATGCCGTATTGGTTGTTCCTTCACCAAGGACAGTCATCACTTCTCATCCAATATTCTGATTGAAAGAACTTTAGCTGAAAAAAATCTCTGCCATTAGGAAGAATCTTTGGTGAATAGTGGTGTTTAGGTGGGGATGCTCGATATTGTTTTTATGGACGGCTTTCTATTTTTTATTTTGTATTTAACGGAAAACGCACTCCATGTGTCGAAAGCGGATATGAATCAGTCCTGAACGGGCCGGCGGGAAGGTACAGGGTTTCGTCGATATCGGAGTAAAGGTTGGCATCGGGACATGTTGCCCACCCATAGCGAATCGCCTTAGGCTTCATCCAACATCCCGCCGTGCTTCCCCCCCCCACGCCGACTGCACAAGTCCAATGGGCACACCATTGTTGCCGGCCGAATTATCATGTAGGTATTGTGCAAAAATGAATGCCGCGGCACTAAGCTTACGGCTGGTATTTGCATTGCACTGCATCCACATACCCGCCGGGCTTTCGAGAGGAATACCGGAGGCGTCTCCGTATGCCCCGGCGGCGTTTATGAAAAAGCGTACATTGTGCATATCTTCCGCAGCCTTTAGAGCTTCATCGGCCGTAGAGCATTTTTCGACCGACATCTCCATATTTGACTGCCCCGAGCACATCCAGACATCACCTACTAAAATATTACCAAGCTTAATGCTGTCCGACGCCGCCGGTATTGTGATGACCATCTCGTATGGCCCACCATATTCCACTACTTCCGGGAGCGTAACTTCCCATACTCCGTCGACTGCTTCCACGGTATTGCATTTCCCGGCAAATCGCACTTTCACCCATTCGCCCCGGGGTGCCGTCCCCCATATCGTTACTGGTTTTTCGCGCTGAATCACCATATTATCGGTAAATGCCCCGGACACGGCAAATGCACCCGTATCC
>WJJU01000419.1 GCA_014729595.1 Chitinivibrionales bacterium | reverse complement strand
TTTACGATGCCCTAACTAACAGAAGGAGGAATCAATGCCCCGCGCACATAGGCACTTCGTTCCGGGCCACATCTGGCACTTCACCCACCGCTGTCACAACCGTGACTTTCTTTTTGAGGAGCCGGCCGCACGGATAGAATGGCTCTCGTGGTTGCGAAAGGCCCAAAAACGCTTCCGTCTCCCGGTTCTGGGCTATTGTGTCACATGCAACCATATTCATCTCTTGGCACAGGATCCAGGAATTCGCAATGCTTTATGGCGAAGCATGCAGCTCATACAGGGCCAAACCGCGCAATCTCATAACCGGCGTACGAAACGGAAGAATGCATTTTGGGGTGATCGGTATCATGCGACCGCCGTCGAATCCGGTGTTCACCTTCGCCGCTGCTTGGCTTACATTGATCTCAACATGGTACGGGCAGGTCTCGTTTCTCATCCCGAAGATTGGCCTGAATGTTCATACAACGAAATCTGCGATACGCGATTGCGCTCACCCTTTGTTGATCGACATCGTCTGGCTGGCTTGCTTGGATGTAGCAGCGTCGAGGAGCTTGCGGAGCTGCACCGCGCGACTATCAAAGAGGCGCTTCAAGAGGAAGTGCTCTTGCGTGACGACCGCTGGACTGAACCCCTCGCTGTCGGCGGACGAAATTTCGTGGAAACATTCGCAGCAGCGCTTGCCGACAAGCTGAAAGGGCGCCAAATCCGGGAGGAACCCCATGCCGGAATAAATGCCGGATTCGCTCTCAGGGAGGCAAGGTGCGGCTATGGCGAGAGAGCAGAGAAAATGTTTTCACTGCAAGGGAAAAATCTTGTGCAATGGGAGGAACCTCGCCTATACTTCACTTAACAGCCGAATTTTTCCGAAGACCAAACGAAATCCCCAGTACCACTGACAAGTGAAGCTTAAAAACAGGTCACCATGTCAATTTAAGCGGTTATATGGCTATGCATAAAATGGAGTAAGTCTCTGATATGTAACGAGTTAAGCGTGGTCCGACCCCTGCAATCAATCAAGGATTCCTCTTCGAAGCATGGGAGACCCGGCCTCATAACCGGGTCTCCCCGCCTCACGCTTGAATACCGGGGGCCTTTTTTTATAACACCGGGTTTATTTGGAAAGGCAATACTGTGTTACTTCCTCTCGACTTGGCACTCGATCGCGGCTTCGGAACATCTCGATTGGATGCTCACCTTCGGTTTCGATCCGGTAGTCCCGCTGATTCATATTGACGGCATCGGTGATGACGCTTTGCGAAGGGACGTACCGACCACCATTTACCATTTCCTGATAGTGTGCAAACCGGTCGGGGTTCTCGGCGTTTTTCATGGGGACCATTTTGTTTCGATCGCCGGTAAAATGTAACTGATCAGCTATTATTTGCCGTACGTACTCCTTGTTCGGCGCAAGCACCAAGGGTTCCGGCAATTCCTTGGGGTACATCTCGGCGGCATCTTTTCCTTCGTACTTCTTCATCAGATCGACGGCGAGTCGCAAATGCTCCACTTCGTCTTCCAAATGCCTTTGCCACATCGCTTTGATGCGATCATCGGATTCCGAGACCATGCATGAGTAGTACATGTAACATTCATTGTACTCATGCAGTACCATCATTTCGAACCACGACGCCCGCGGGTCGGCGAGCGCTCCGTAGTGGCTGACGTGCTGCTCTTCTATCATACCGATCTCTTGATAGAGCCCTCTGCCCATAAGATCGGCCGCCCTGTTTCCGACATTCATGTAAAAGTTCATGGTCTGCTGTTCAGCGGCGGTAATAGTCGCCACGTGAAGTTTGGTAAGCGTGTCGGCGCCGCCGCGATCATAGTAATCGCGCACGGTATCGAACGGATGAATATGTTCGATAACGGTCGGGCGGCCCGGTGTCACCTCGGTAAGATCCTTAACGATCGCCTCGGCCCGTTTCGGATCGCTTTTCACCATAAGATTGGCATAGCGGTACAGGTGATCGAAATCCTCGATTAAGGCGTAATCGAGCGCCGCCTTTACGTAGGGGTCCGGCTCCCTGCGCGCCATCGTCGCGGTCAGATCAACCGCGAGCTGCTCGTACCCTATCGTGACCTCGAGGGTCGTTTCCGCCGCGGGTATGCTCCAGTTGACCATTTTTTGCTGCTGCTGCTCCGCACGCCGCGACATTGCCAAGACTCTTCGCAGCTCCATATCATCGGTGTGACGATAGAAATTGTGCAAAAACAGCGAGGCTTCCACCTCGATACCGTTCATCAAAATACCACGGGTGCGGCTGTAAGGATCGATGCTTTCGGGATCGTAGGGTTCGATATTAAGTTCGGACCATGAGCGAATCTGCTTGTCGATTGGTTTTCCCTTTTCTTCGAAAGGATTGAATCCCACGGAATACCTCCTCGAAAAATATGAGTGTCAAGGCCTATTGATTGAGAACTGTCTTGTTTGCACTTATGCATTGATCTCTATTCGCCGCGGTTTTGCCGCTTCTTTGCGCGGAACCATGATCTTCAGAACCCCCTTATCCAGCGAACCGTGAATTTTTTCTCTGTCGAACTCTTCTCCGAGTGTGAAAGCACGATAGAAATTGCCGGGTTCGAATTCCCCATTGGTAAGATTTCCCTCGGGGGGCACAAAGGAACTCTCGGCGCGGACGGTCATGATATTGTTTTCGTCGATCTGCACATTCACGCTTCCTTTGCGTACTCCGGGGACATCCATCTCGAACACCAAGCCTTCCTTGCTGTCAAATATGTCTACGTCGGGCGCATAAGCATTACCC
>WJJU01000418.1 GCA_014729595.1 Chitinivibrionales bacterium | reverse complement strand
CGCGGTTCGCGCGGGTCTGAATCTTTGGTCGGAAAGGTATTGGAAAATGCCGAAAAAACGCTGGAAAGCTACTCGCAAAAATCTCTGGTGACGATAAAGTGGCGGCGCACGATACTTAGCGGTACTGGATTAGCGGCGGCGGTGGCCCTTATGGTTGTGCCAAGTCCGTCGCTCTTTTCGTATCTCCCTATTCCGTTCACCATGGCAACCAAGATCCGAGCCGATATATATCCGGGGAGTACCGCCGTCGCTCGGCACGATTCAATTGCCTTACGCTGCATTCCCGAGCAACGTGGTTTTCCTTCCGCTCGCCTAATGGTCTCATCGCTGGATGGGACGGGAGGGGGCGGCCAAATGCTGCTTCGCCCGGACAGTACGGGGGTATTCTCATATACCACGGGGTCGCTTAAAAAGTCGCTCGAGTATCGCTTTTGGCTTGGCGGCGTTTCATTTGGACCTGAGACCATTACCGTTATTCCTCCGCCGGAACTGTATTCACTTAATATCACACTTACGCCGCCACGCTATACGGGAAAGCCTGTGAGCACGCTTCGGGAAGGGCGGGGGACGATCGCCGCTCATGCCGGTGCCGCCGCGACCTTCTCGATTGGTTCCTCTTTTCCTCTGGCCGAAGCCACCTACTTACCGGAGCATGGCGATTCGGTAGCCATGGCCATAGAAGACGGTGTAGCGAAAGGAACCGTAAGGTTATGGCGTTCGGGAAGCTACACATTTGAGCTGGTTGATTCCTTGGGGCAGCAGAGCGATTCGCTCCCCACCTTTTTTATTGATATTCTTCCCGACTATCCGCCTGCGGTGCGGATTGTAAAACCCGGTATGCATCGAGCCCTAACCCCTGCTCAGCGTGAAACCTTGTGGGTCGAGGGGGTGGATGATATTGGCCTGCGAACAATGGTGCTTCATTGGCGCAAAAGAGACGGTTTAACGGATAGTCTTGATCTGTTCCCTAAGCATGGACGCAAAACAATCTTGCGCCGTGAATATGTGTGGGACCTGACCGCACTTTCCTTGTACCCTGGTGATACGGTTTTTTATTGGGCCTCGGTACGCGACAATAAGCCGTTTGGGAAGCCGCAGACGGCCGTGAGTGACACCTTTTGGTTCAGGGTTCCGGGTATTCGCGAAATTCACGAGAAGATCGTTCAAAAAGAGTCCTATGCGGAAAAAACCATTGATGCCGTTCGCCGGCGTCATGAGTCGATGCAACGGAAGCTGGAGAGACTCGTGCGCTCTGCCCAGGGTAAGCGAGAATTGTCGTGGGAAGAAAGAAAAGTTGTCGAGGATTTTGGGAAGAGCATGAAGGCGCAAGGGGATTCTCTGCGTACGGCAATGGAGGCGTTGCACGAAGCGGTGGAAAAAATGCGGAATGAGGGAGTGCTAACCGATGAACTTGGTGAGAAAATGGCCGAGGTACAAAAAGAACTCAAGGACTTGATCGAAGAATACGGTGATTCTCTTTTGTTCGAGCCGCCTGATCCCGAGGAATCCGTATCGTGGAATGATGTGCAAGAGTCGATAGAGAAAATGAGCGAAATGCTGCCAAATCTGGAAGAGCGTTTGGAACAGGCACTGAAATATCTTGAGACTATTAAGCGGGACCAAAAGCTTGCAAGTATGGCGGCGAAAGCCGAGAAGCTTGCCGATCGTCAGCTTGGATTGATGATGACGGAAGGTGACGAGCGGCTACGGCGGCAAAAGGGCTTGATGGGCGATATGGAATCATTGATGGAAGAACTGGATGAAGCGACGGGGGCGAAAGTGCAAAACCTTGGATTGTCGCCGCAGGATATGCCCGCCCAAAAGGAGGTCGCCGAGCAGATCAAAGCCATGAACCGGGAGCTTGATGCGCAAACTATGCCGAACAAGGCGTCGATGGGCCGGATGGGCGGTTCTTTGCAACAACTGGCGGAACAGCTTCGCTCCAAACTCAGCAGGGCCATGATGGAGCAGTATGCCGAAGAACGAGAAAAACTTCTTGACATGGCGGGCGATGCGCTCGATCTTGCCCGGTGGCAAAAGGATCTTGCCGAATCGGCGCGTCGCACCGAAGAACAGGCGGTAACGGCCGTTATCCAGCAGGGCATTCGCGATGCGCTCAAGAAAAACATGGCCAAGCTGGACAGCTTGAAGGCGACGCCTCCACAAATGATCAGGGAGGTACTTAAAAATATGGATGCCGCCATGGAATCGATGGACGGCGTCATTGCATCGATGGGTGAAAGTGGGCAATCCGAAGGAGGTATGGGCCGGGCGACATCGCAACTCAACGATCTTGCCGAAACCCTCATGTCCTCGGCCGATGCAATGCAACAGGGTGCGAGTAGCTGCAAGAGCGGGGGCGGGGAAAGTCTCGGCGGCGGTTTTCGGAAACTCTCGGGTAAGCAGGCCGCCGTCAATGCGTTAACATCCGAAATACTCAAGCAGATGATGGGAGCAGGTTTGAAAGGAAACCAACGCGGCAGGGCGGCGGAGGGGGGGAATTCGCGAGAAATGGCCGAGGCGCGTGACGCGGCGCGTCGTGCACAGCAAGAGATTGCGAATGAACTCAAGAGGCTTGCCGAGGAATACGGCAATGAGGGCGGGGAGGGCGGCAAACGACTGAAAAAGCTCGAGGAGGAAGCTCGTCGCTTGGCACGTATGCTGGAGCGGCCAACCCCCGAAGTAAGCGATCGCCAGGATCGTTTTCTCGTCCGCATGCTTCAGAGTACACTTTCGATGCATAAACGTGATGAGGGCAAGGAAGAGCGTAAATCAACCGCCGCGCGGACGGTCTATTCGCAAGAACAGCCCAAGGCGAGTGGCGAAATCTTCAAAGACAGCGACACGTTCTACAACCTCCGAAGTCGCGCCCTTGAAGGAAATTTCCCCGAAAGCTATCGCCCCGCGGTGCAAGCTTATTTTGATTCTCTGGGAACCCTATTCTTGCGAGAGCGGTAAGTGGATGCTTGTGGAAACCATGCTCACGGAAAGCGCCGGATAATTTACAAGCCCCTTTCAAAATGAGCCATTGCTCGGGCCGGTTGCGACGGCTTGTCCGTTTCGTTGCGCCTTCTCACCATATCATCGAGGATATACCTCGTTCTTCCGCTTCGATGGGGCACACCCAGGCCTTCTCCCTCGGCCTTCCCTGAAATGGCTCATTTGGATAGCGGCCCTGAGACGAAAAGGTTTGATTCCCGAGAGGCTCCTTGAAGCACTTCGTCTATGCGGCAAAGGTGGCGTCGACTTTCTTTGGGCCAATATCCTGATCTCGATTTCTTCCCACAAGCCCTCTCAAGGGGGAGACGGCACGCGCCCCCGTCCTGCGTCTTGGCCACCGCAATCAAACGTCGAAAAGATGGAGAAAATAAACAAGAAGAGCAGGGGAATGCGCGGGCTCACTACCACTCCGAGACTTCGGACTCGTCTCCTTCGTGCTCGGATTCAATCGACGTTTGGGGGCATTCGTTCCAGAGAAGTTCGATCTCGTAGAATTCACGTACTTCGGGAAGCATGATGTGCACGACGACGTCGACATAATCCAGCAGAACCCACCGCCCTTCTTCGAGCCCTTCTTCTTGCCACGGACGTGCACCGTGTTCGCGAAGGCCGCGTTCGACGGCGGAGGCGATTGCGCGATTTTGGGCAGGGCTGTTGCCTTGGCAAATAAGGAACCAATCGGCGACTCCGGAAGTGGCACGCAGATCGATCAGTACCAGTTCTTCGGCTTTCTTATCCAACGCTTTTTCGGCGGCTTGCTCAGCCAGCGCTTTACCTTCGAGCTTGGGGTTTTTTTCGCTATTCATTCGATCCTTTCTTTAAAATCTCCGCCAACGAACACCGTTACATTATGCGACTCCGTATCATTGGTTCGTAGCATGATACACTTATTAGTGCCGAGGGCGCCGGCGACCTTGTGAGCGATGCTCATGTCTTTGGTTCGCGCCGCAACGATCGTAAAAGGGTAGTTCCATGTTTCGGCGTTGCCTATCGATTTCACGTCAAAGCTTTTCGAGCGCAAAAAATCGGCGGTGGCGCCGGCCGCTCCGGTTATGCCGCAGCCGTTGAGTACCTCCAGTCGACCAATATGGGGTACGGCGTTTTTTTGCGGCTCCGCCTCGTCTTTTTGAGCCGGCGCCGTCCGATCTCCGAGGCCGATTGCCGTCAACAATATTCCTACAAGCGCCAAGAATGCAATGATATTTCGCATGGTCGGATAAATCAATGCGTCATTGAGACGAAATCAGGTTTGGTCTCCCGAGACGATTGTTGCTTGATGTTGTTCGATTTCTTCTTTGGACAGCAAGGCATAGGCTAGTACCATTATTCGGTCCCCGATTAATGCCAGTCGAGCCGCAGGGCCGTTGAGTTCGACCACCCCGGAGCCACGCTCTCCTTCAATGACGTAGGTTGTGAATCGCGCGCCGTTCTCAAGGTTAACAATCTGCACCTCTTCGTCCGGAAGAATCCCCGCTTTTTCCAAAACCACCGGGTCAAGAGTGATGCTTCCTTCGTACTCCAGATAGGTGCCGGTTACGCGAATGTCGCGGATTTTGGCATTAAGAAATCTTCTGAGCATCTTTTGGGTCACCTTTGCACGATTGGAACTACCAGCGAAAGGGTGATCCGCCGACTCCGGTCGTAGGCGGTAGAGAAACGCGCGGCTTCCGGGTTATTTTCTCGATATACCTGTGCGCCGATATCAATGCTGCTCCAAAGCGCATTGGGTACCCACAACCCGATAGACGCGGCGAGAGCATATCCGTTCTTGGTGAGAACGCCGTACGAAAGCCCACTCAATGCAAGCGCCGCAATTCCCGTCATGGACCATGCTTTCGTGTATTGCCGCCGCTTGAAATGGTGTAAGCCCGGTACAAGAAAAGCATGCACGACCGCCCATTCCGCATCGGCGTCATGGTTGTTCAAGCAAGGTGGTGCTTCCTCCAGCGTGAGACCTTCGCGACGAAGTCGGAGCCACTGCTGTTCTGTATATCCCACCTTGAGCCATGGATATGTGAAGTACAGAGAAATGCTCGCGCCTGATTTGAGCACTTCGTCTATCTTCTCTCGCGGCATTCGTGCGTCGAGAATCATCCCCCACTCCGCCTCGCTGACGCCTTTATCGGCATAGTATTCTTTCTGTGATTGCGCATCCCGCGCCGACGATAAACACAGTGTGCTGAGAATAACAATAATAACTGATGCCGTTGTACGGAATGTCATGATCGGTATTGCTTATCGGCGACGGCTCGGCAAAGGGATCTTTCGAATGGGAAGCCCGATCGATTTCACAAGCCGCTCATTCAACGAAACTCCCTTTTCACGGCAAAGGTATCGCGACTTTGTGTGTCTCCAAAATACCTTTCGCTAATCGCAGGAAAAAGGCTGTTCTTGATGGGAACACGTTTGAGTCAGTTGGATGTCGTTGCCTTGCGAATTTCGTCGCGAAGCCGAGCGGCTTCTTCGTACTGCTCCGTAT
>WJJU01000417.1 GCA_014729595.1 Chitinivibrionales bacterium | reverse complement strand
TGAAAAGTCGTTTTCATGCCTCGCGTCCGACTCCGGGCTCGAGGGAGCCTCTCTCAACCTCAACCGGCGGAGGACGTAAGGCGGGATTTTCGCCCGTTGCGCACTCACTTTCGGCAATTATACGCGGTATCGGTTTTATTCGTAGTCAGGCTCATCAATTTCTGACGGTGATAAAAAGCCCGAAACTTTATGAACGAGTACGTGAGGCGACATATACCGGACCGGGCATTGCCGAATGTGGTATGTGGGTGTATGCCGATACCAATCTTTCGGGCAATGAGTCATTGGAAAGGCAATTTTTATTTAATAAGCGCTTTTCCGCCGTAGCGACCCTATCGAATACAGTTGACCGGACGGACGCCGCGGTAAGAGTGAAGGCAAACTCCGAACGGAGGAAAACGCATTATTTCCCCCGTTCGGCTCGATACGGTCTTATGCCGCGGTCGATGGTCGCTAAGGGCGTGTCTCTACGACAATCACTTCCGTGGTATCGGGTTTGTTGCCGGCCATGTCGGTTATCTCCGAAAAATCGACTAATATTGAATCATACGATGCATCTTTGCCGGCCTCGATAATAACACTCAGCACTCCATTTGTCGTTCCCATCCAACGCCAGGAACAGTTCGCCGCCGGTACCGCATAGCCGGAATCTCCGTATTGTGAGTAGTACGACGTATATACGCCTCCTTCGCGTACTTCAATGTCGGGATACTTGGTGGTATCAAGGGCTTCCGAAGTGAGTGCGTCGTAGTAGTAATTATAACTCCCGGTACCGATCGCCGCGTAGACCGTGTCGGAGGTGGAAGAATTCTCTCGATTGCAGTTGGATATGGTCGATCGTAAGTTGTAGATCTCCGGTTCGGTTTCGTCCGTCACCTCGAGAATTGTCGCGGAACCGATCGGCGAGCGGCCGTCGGCGTTCTTTCCCAGCACCATCAAACGGACGGATTCACCACCGGTAAAGAAGTTCGCCGTGTTCACCGCTCTGATCGTATCGGTTTTGTTTGGGTAGTAGGCGTTTCCGTAGTTGGAATCGTGAAGCACCCACTCCGAATCGTCGCTGCGTTTAAGGTAAACATCGTATTCGTTGGCGTTTCCCAGTGGCGACCAGAATAGATAGATCCATTCGGTATTGTGATCCACTTTGGCGGTGTCCTCATCGGAATTGCTAAGACGGTAGCGCACATTTTCCACGTCGCCGAGTACTCCACTCCGCGAAACTGAGAAATATTCGCCGGCGTACTCCGGTGCATATAGTGTCGCTCCCGAATGCGCTTCCAGCCCGTGGAGGGTAATTTGGTATATTATATTCCGTGCCCAGGCGCCGTCAAAAGGACGTATGCGCAATTGGGTGTTGTCGGACGCCCATGAGGTGGTGATCAGGATTGATTTGGCGGATTTGGTTACTCGCACACTGTCATCCGTAAATGCTGACGTGTCAACTGATTCGGAGAAGGTGAGAATTAGAGGGTCATCGCTTTTCAGCGTTTCGAAATTATCTGAAAGCACGTAGAATGCGGCGCGCTCCGCCTCCGTCATTACCACGACGTTGGCGAATACTGTATCGGGAGCTGTTGAACCCCACTCGATTAGTGTTGAGGAGTACGAGTAAGTTTTTCCATCTATCTTGGCGGGCCTAAACGAAAGGTCATAGGCTACTTGCTCGGGAAGGTTGGCTATCAGGTATTCACCAGATTCGGCGGTGACCGCGTATCTTATCGGCGTTGAATACCCGTTGTCGGAATAAACGGCAACGGAATGATACCCGCCTGAGCCCTCACCTGAAGAGTACCCCCACGATGAATTATCGTTGGGGGGGACGGCATGGGAGGAAATGGTGTATTCTTTAAGCTTCAATTCAACGGCGACATTATTCGCCGCTTGCTTATCGCCGTTTTTATCCCTGTAAAAAACCCTGCCCTTGAGTGCAATGCCGCGTTTCGGTAGATAGAACGTTTTAAAGTTCCGTTGAGGTACGGGAACGTCGTTGCTGCTTTCATCCAATTCAACACCAACGTAATCAATGACCCCCTCGTATCCGTCTTTGCTGATTTTCACAAGGTACCAACCGATTTCAGTCTCGCCGAACTCGACTACCCCGCCGGTATCGGTCGTTCCCCAAGATGCTCCCAGAATTTCAACGCGAGCGTCTTGCAGGGGTGCCTTCGTCCTCTTGTCGAGAACCCGCACCACTACCTCCGCTTTTGTTGAACCCTGCGTATAATTAAAATCCTGGGTTCCCGCTACCGGATTCTGCGTTTCATCACATCCCATCCCCCACACTAGCAGGCTGACGCCTACCGTCAAAATGAAGTATCCCCTCCATGGTGCGTGCCGCATATGGCTGCTCCTCCTGAAAAGAGTTAATAACAGTTAAGCGCACCGACTCTCCGTCGGCACATTGAGAATAAATGCACGGGTCATGATACCCCGTAATTTGAATCCTGAGTAAATTAGTTGGTGCGAAGATCGAAAAACAGGACAATTTATTCCGGTATCAGCCCTTTCGGTAAAGGCGCCCGCTACCGGTGTATGAGGTAGGGCGAAAACAATCCAAATTATGATCGGATGGTTGGAGTTGCCTAAATAAACGATTTGTTTTTGGAACTCGGAATCGGTTTTACTTGGAAAGGCTTTTAGGTTTTTTTGCTTCGGGGACGTCAGAGTTTCTTTTCTTGGCGTTTTTTTGCAAGGCCCGGTCCCCTTGCGTGACCGGGCCTTGCGTTAGCCGCCGGTTTCGGCATGACCATAATTGGTATTACCAATCATTGCCGCCGCCGTTCGTTTCCGCTCCCTGTTCGGTAATCGGCGCTTTCTTATTAAATAGAAAGGCCAAATATACTCCCCATCCCAAAGAAGAAATGAAAAGGAATCCCAAAAAGTTGATGAAGGGAATAAGCGAAAGTATTCCGGCCGCCACTACACCGATCAAAAAATGATAGTGTCTCTTTTCCGTTTTCCATCCCAATTTTTGCGTCAAGTACTTACCCAGCAGCGTCGTGCCGATAATATTAGCAAGATAAAAGAGCGGTATAAATGCCGCTATTAACACAAAGGCAAACGGTATTGTGACAACCAAGACAAAACTGAGGACGATGATGCCGGGGTACATCAATACGGGTATGAGACCACGTAAGGCCGTGGTCCAAAAGACCTTTTCCGGTCGCTGTGTTTCCACTTTCTTAAATGCCGGAATGAAAAGTAAAAGACTTCCTACAACGACAAAGGAAATGAAAAGTGCCAGCGGGATAAAAAAACGTAACGCCTTCCGTATCCCCTCGGGAAAAGCTTTGTCTTTACGGAATGCGTGACGCTCTTTCACTTCAATGGTTCCGCCGACACGCGCAGCTTCTTCTTCGCTTAATTCTTCTTTGGCCCGATAGGTCAGGTCACCATTGATTCTTCCTTCTTTACCAATAATTATGCGACCACCATAAGCCGTGACGTTACCGTTTATTACGCCGTTTATGATTATTTCTCCCGCACCCGCATAGAGATTGCCGTTGATAATTCCGTCAATCGCAAGCTTTGCGCAACCCACGAATAGGTTGGCATTTACCACCGTCCTTTCACTGAGGTGTAATGATTTGCACCCTACATAGCTGTTGCCTTCAATGAGACCGTCGACGGCGATATCCATACCACCAACCATAATACCGTTGCCGGACTTTCCGGTGAAAACCAGATCCTCACAGACGGCAAATAAACCCAGCATCGTTTCTCCGCCAAAGGTAAGCTTTTCGCCTAGGAACACTAAATCTTCCGCTTTGCCCGAAAAATTCAAAGCATGGCCCAAAAAGAGATAATCTTCCCGGAAAACGCCCGATTCCGTCCGAATAATTTCATCTTCTGCGCCGCAGTAGTTGTGAATCTCCATCGCCGACGGCGAAAGGGCCAAACAAAAGATAACGCCGATCATAACTGCAATTCCGGCCTTCATAGTCCACCTCCCAATGAATAAGACCAACCTGAAGTAGTGCGTACGCTCATACCAAAAGATATCTCATTTGGGCGGCGTTGGTTGGTGTTTTGGCGATGAATGGTCCCTTACGCCGGATGAACGGCAACCGGCGATCTATGAGTGGTCATCAAAAATCGATAATTTTTCTTAAAAGTTGCGCCCTTCTTCGAGATAAATCGACTTGCATGCCGTTTTTTAGTTCTATGGTATACATTCCTTGAAATTCTTTGTTAATCACGGCGATGCAATCCAGATTGATGATGTCGGTTCGGCTTGTGCGGTAAAAACGGCCGCCGTGCAACTTTTCTTCGTAGTAGCTCAAATACTTGTCGGAAATCATCTTTTCATTTTCCGTATATAAATAACAGAAGTCTTCTATAAAAGATATTCGAACAATATCCTTTGCGGCAATAATCCTGGTTTTACCTCCAACTTTAATGGTTACCTGTTCGACCGGTTTCGATGAGGAATCCGGGGAAATCGGCGGTTGAGTACCTTTACCGAGTTTGGAGAGGATTTTCGAGACAGCCTTTTCCAGCCGCTCGTAGCGTATGGGCTTCAGCAGATAGTCCACCGCGTCGATTTCAAACGCATTGGCGGCGTGCTCGGAATAGGCCGTTTGAAAAATGATCAGCGGTGGATTTTGCAGCGAGGGGATTGCGGTGAATACCGATATCCCCGGCATGGTAATGTCAAGGAAAGCCACACGCGGCCCCCGGGTAAGCATGAGGCTCAGCGCTTCGTTCCCATCAACCGCTTCGGCTACAATATCAAAGATGCCGAACCTATCCAGTAACTCCCGTAAGCGCTCACGTGCATGTTTCTCGTCATCCGCAATAAGTGTGGTTATCATAGGCCGAAAGATATTTCTATTTCTCCATTTTTTATGGTAAAAGTTCCTTTGCTGTTTTCTACTCGCTTTTTGGTTATCGCCAATCCTCCCCCCTTCTCGAGCATCGATGGGTCCACTCTTTTGGCCGAGTCCGAGATGATTATCGTATTATCGGCGTTATTCCGCATTGAATGTACTTCTATTAACAATTGAGAAACATCTCTGATGTTGTGTTTTATGCTGTTCTCGACCAACGGCTGAATAATCAGAGGGGGAATGGAAAAATTACATTCGCCGAGTATCGTATACCGTAGCTTTTTACCAAAACGTAGCGACTGGATTTCTAAATACTTTTTAACATTTTCGACTTCCTCACTGAGAGGGATGTCCCTTTTCTCGGCCTGCTCGAGATTTTGACGCAATAGGTCCGAAAGATTTAATAGCGCCGTCTCGGCTTTTGCCGGCTGTTTTAGGAGCGTGAGAATCATATTGAGTGTATTGAACAGAAAATGAGGATTAACTTTGGACGAAAGTAATCTCATTTCCATCTGTTTTTTCTGGTATCGTTCACGGCCGAGTGCCTTCTCTTTTTCGACCATTATTTCCCGATGAAAAATCAACCCCAAACTGATCGTTTGCAGGGCAATAATAAAGAGAAAGTTTACCAGCAAGAAAGAAACGGCGCCTCGGTCATAGTAAATAAACAGGACGGGCTCCAAAAAGAGGATAGTGAAAAAGCTGATGATACTTATGCCTAATATGAGCGAGAAAGCGACGGCGGCGATATAAAAGAGACGTACCGCGAAGATCAATTTTTGTGAGAGGTAACAACTGCCGATTAAGGAGAGACCCAAAATGAAGGAGTTTATCAGCGCCATGCGAACAAAATCCCATATAAAATCCTGTAGGATATAACAGATCGCCAAGCTGAGAAAAAGCCCGGTTGCCTGTGTAACCAGAAAAATGGTGGTATAAAGATAAAGGTTGAGGGGATCGATGCGTTGCGTTATCTTCATTGGGCGCCCCTGAACTCATCTTCTAAAAAACGGTGGGTAGCCGCCGATTCCATTGTCGATGTCCGAATTTTTTTCGGTAGCATGACCATCAATACCCCATAACATATTCTGAAACTGATCGGGCATGACGGCATTTGGGCAAAATGCTCCCGCAACTGGTGAAAGGGGAGAAGGATAACCGGCCAAGCTTTTCTCGATCGCGCGCAAGCGGTCACACGATAGAATAAATTTGGACCGTTCGGCTTTGCAAGAATAAATCTAAATCCTGCTTCCATGTCGATAGTGCACCGAAGTGTCCGAGATGCACTCTAAATTCACCATACCCATTCCACGGAGGGTGTACGGGCGGCCCGTGTTTCTCCGGCGGCCCGCCCCTCGTACACCGCGCTCATCCCTCTTTTAGCGGCCTATAGGAGTGTCCTTTCCAATCGTCGAGCTATCCTTTCAATGTATGTGGGCAGTTTTTCCGGGTAACTGAGTGAATTTTCCTGCTCAAATGCAGAGCTTATCCGGGATAACGTGCACCTTATCCGGACGCCGGTCCGTCGAAAGCCAAAGCACCGCCTGCGCGATTATCCCGCGGGGGAACTCGGGGCCGGGCATCGGCCGTTGTCGCCCCCCCTCGCGCGCTCCATCCACCGATGGAATTCCTAATAATTGTCACACAGTTCAATGGGAATAACGCGCTGCATGACTGGTCCGTCCATTAGGATGACGATTAACGAGGATCGTCTTTGCGTTGCCGTCGACAACGCTCCTCAAATGTGCTACAATAGTAGTTGCACGAAATCTTTTTCGGTTTGGAGTCATGATCGTTTTCGTGCTAATCATTCGGCCAAGGAGGCTGCCATGAATTCTGGTGCGACCCGCGAACGGCGGCGTCATGAAAGAACAAAACTGGTTACATTCTGTCCCGTTAGGTTTATACATGACGGTGAGGAGCGTCAGGGGTTCATGCGAGACTTGTCGACTCACGGCGCAGGATTCGTCATTGAACACAGCGAAAATGAACTCAGGCTGAAAAACGGTGAAATTTTGGCTTACACGGTGAAGACTCCCTACGGGGAGGGGGGGTGCAAAGTCCGCACCATGTGGGCGCGGGCTGTCGACGGTCGCTATTTGTGGGGCGGTGAATTCGTAGAAATTTCGGGTAACAGCCGCGATCCGCTGAGAGCGCTGATGGATTCGCCATTCTAAAAAAACGCGTTTGTTAGCCGCGGGTCGTGCGAGACCAGGCGGCTGAGCGTATGCCCATAACAAAGCGCAGTCCGCCGATAAGAAGCGCCGTATTCATCGAGAAAAAATAGAAAAGAAGCCGCAAAAGCCGAGACGGTATGATGCGGTAGGCCAATGCTGCAACAACTGTCGTCAGACCGGCAATCGAAAACGCTCGGTAGATGACGGGTTCGGGCGCAATGAGCGCCAAGGCGGTGCAGCAAATATATCCGAGCACCATGAATACCGGCGAAAACCATCGTGTAACTTTGTGCGATACGTAGCAGAACGCAGGCCAGCCACGAAACGGGTTCAGAAAGTCGGAGAGCCAAAAGAAAGCTTGAAAATTGCCGGCGCCAATGCGTACCCTTCGATGGAACTCGGTCCGGGCGCCCTCCGACGTCTCTTCTTCGGAAATTGCTTTGGGTTCGAAAATCATACGGTAACCCAAACGCACGACATGCATGGGTATAAGCACGTCGTCGTTTGAGTATGCGTTGGCGGGAATCGAGCGAAAAAGGGACTTGCGGATTGTATAAAAGCCGCCGAATGCCGAAATCGTACTGTGAAGCATACTCTCCAACCATTTCTGACGGGCTTCGAATGATCGATAGATCGCTTCTTCGTAGTGTACGCTGCCGCGCAGTATGTGCTTGACATGACCCGCCACTCCGCCCACGCTCGGATCGGCGAAGTGACAGACCAGCTTGCGAAGGCTTTGCCGATGATGCATGGTGTTGGCATCGGTCATGAATACAATTTCTCCGTCGACCCGCGGAACCAAACCGTTAAGAATCCCCGTTTTCCCC
>WJJU01000416.1 GCA_014729595.1 Chitinivibrionales bacterium | reverse complement strand
TGCGACACTCCAAGAAAAACGGCCCATTTCCTTCCCGCACGAACTCTGCCACTTCCTTTGTTTTGCGATATACCTCAACGACATTATTTCCATCAATGGAATCACTCTTAATGCCATGAGCCGTTGCGAGTTCCGGTAGATTATCCCGCACCCGTCTGTTCTCTAAAGGTTGATGCGTACAGTAGAGATTATTTTCACACACAAAAAGAATCGGTAATTTATTTATTGCTGCAAAATTTGCCGCCTCATTCCACGCCCCCTCTTCCGGCACACCATCACCATGGAAAATCACACTCACCCGCCGTGTCCCCCGGATCGATTCCGCTAAAGCCGCACCCACCGCAATAGGTACACTTCCCGAAACAATTGACGACGTTCCTAAAATACCGACCTCCGGTGCGCAGAGATGCATCGAACCACCACGACCGTAACTACATCCCGTTTTGCGGCAGAATATCTCTGCCATACCCTTTTGCAGATCACCCCCTTTAGCCAAATAATGACCATGGGAGCGGTGATTCCCAAACACATAATCATCCGTATGCAAGGCAGCACATACTCCTGTCGCCACTGCCTCTTGACCAATGTAAAGGTGACATGGCGTACGCACTTTCTTGGTGTCCACTAACTCGGCAATCTTTTCTTCAAAGGCCCTGATTTTTATCATTTCGCTTAGTAGCTTGCGCACCATTTCGGGGCTAAGGTCATCGAGGATGAACATTGGTTTTTCTGACGGCGGGAATTTATTCATTGTGTGTTCATGCTCCTTTCAAAATGTACGGGATTTTGAGCGACGTGAAGATGGGCGGGATTAACATATATACCGGCCGGATTTGTATATGCCAACCGAAGTAATACGTTGCGGGACATCCCACCCTGCCATATACATTCCTTTATAGCGCCGTCATTCCAGACGACTGCACAGATTCGTTAGCGTGCATACGAAAAAAATCATTAAACGACGTCGCCACTGCATCTAAGGTCTCTTGCTTTTTGCAATAGCAAAACCTGACCTGATTTCTCCCCATGTCCGGCTTGGAATAAAACGAAGATCCCGGGACGGTAGCGACACCGGTCTTTTCGATTAGCTTCTTACTAAAGTCCACATCGTTGACCGAACCCACCAGTGGCGCAACTTCCGAAATGTCAGCGATTATGTAGTATGCGCCATCGGGCAATGAAGGTAAAAAGCCACACTCCGACAGCACCCCATACATCATCGTTCGTGCCTTCCCGTAGTGTTGCTGTAATTCTGCGTAATAGGAATTATCAAATTGGAGCGCAGTCACCGCCGCATGCTGCAATGGCGTTGGCGCCCCAACCGTCAAAAAATCATGCACCTTTCTGATACGACTGGTGATGCTTTTTTCTGCAATTGCCCACCCGACACGCCAACCTGTTACCGAATATGTTTTTGATATGGAATTAATGGTTATGGTTCGATCCTCCATACCAGGAAGCGCACCCATTGACACATGCTTTGCATCATCATACAAGATATGCTCATATATTTCATCGGTAACCGCATACACATCCCATTTGGTACATAACGATGCAATTTGTTCTAACTCATCCTTGGAAAACACTTTTCCCGTCGGATTATTTGGAGTATTAATTATGATTGCTTTGGTTCGCTCATTAAAAGCGTTGGCAAGTTCTTTAAAATCTATGCGCCAATCGGGTGCATGCAGAGTGACATAACGTGGCGTCGCGCCCGAAAGAATTCCATCAGGACCGTAATTTTCGTAAAATGGCTCAAATACAATTATTTCATCACCGGGGTTGACGATCGCTTTTAGCGTTGCGATCATTGCCTCAGTAGCCCCACACGTAACCGTTATATCGGTCTCCGGATTACAGGCTATGCCATTATATCCAAACGCCTTTGCCGCGATCGCTTCGCGTAATTCCGGCTCGCCAAAAGTAACGGGATACTGATTCCAATTCTCGCGGATCGCTCGTATCGCCGCCTCTTTTATTTCCGGCGGACTATCAAAATCAGGAAATCCCTGAGAGAGATTATAGCCTCCGGCCTCATCACATATTCGAGTCATCTCACGGATGACCGATTCGGTAAAGGTTTCGGTTATTCTTGCGAGAGGTTTCATGTGCATTCTCCAGACTGATGGAACGTGATATTCATTAACGGTAAAAACTCTGCACTACTTCAATGACATATTCAATCTCATCATCATCGATTTCCGCATTCATCGGTAGTGAACACACCTCTCGACTTAAAGCCTCGGTTTCCGGAAATCCACGATCAACAAGCCCGAGTGCTTCGTGTTTATAGTACGGCTTTCTGAATTGTGTTAGTATCTCAACACCATGCTCTTTGAGATAGTCGGAAAATGCATTGCCCTGCTTTGAACGAAGGGTATAGTTTTGATACACATGATCAAAACCAGGCTTCTCGTAGTGAGGTAAGAGTAGATCTTCTATTTGGGAGAGCCCTTGATAGTATCGTTTAGCAATCTGCTTACGCCTTTCGATCCAATGGGGCAAGTGTCGAAGCTTCACATCTAAAAATGCCGCTTGTAAATTATCGAGCAAACAGGTGAAACCATGCCCATGGTATTCTCCGGTTTCTCGATCCTCACCATTAAATCGCATCCGTGTCGCAAACGCTGCGACTTCTGGGTCATTAGTCGTTATCGCCCCACCATCACCATAGCCCCCAAGCATCTTGAACGGATAAAAACTCCAGCACCCCGTCAGCCCCCACGACCCGGCGCCACGCCCATCGATGCTCGCTCCTAAGCTTTGACAAGCGTCTTCAATTATGGCCAATTTATGTTTGCTCGCAATTTCCATCACTCGCGGCATATCAGCCATCCATCCGCTCAAATGCACTGGAATGATTGCCTTGGTGCGCGGTGTTATCACTTCCTCGATCAAATCAACATTAATATTGAAATCTTTTGTAACATCAACCAGTACCGGCGTCGCGCCGACATTGACCACTGCCGAACATGTCGCAACAAACGTATGAGCCGGCACAATTACCTCATCCCCTTCACCCACACTCGCAGCTCTTAGCGACATGTGAAGAGCATCGTAGCCGCTATTAAGTCCAACAGCATACTTGGTACCGACAAAATCAGCCAAGTTTCGCTCAAACGATTTTAACTGATCTCTATCAATGAGATCACCCTTTTCCATCACCTCGAAATAGGCCTGATCTATTTCTTCTTTGATTGTCTTATACAGTTTTGCGGGTTCTACGAAACGGATCTTTCGTGCCATTGAATTATCTCCTCTTGTGATTGGGCTTTTAGTAACTACTTAGGTATCTTTACGCTTGTGGTAGTATTACTTATTAATTATTGTCGTCGGCGTTATAATTGGCATAATATGAGTGGATATCTTTTGGGCGCTAACGCTAGTAGCGCCCCCCCACGTTCGTTCTGTACAACGCCGTGAAATCGTTCTGTGGGGGGGGCGCACGGGAGATAAATGATCGCAGATGAAGATGGGAATACTGCCATTACTCCGGCCTGCATATATGTTAACCCCGAACTTCCTCATAAACTCTTCTTCTAACAAGAGATGGTGGTTGGTGAGCCGGTCGAACCATGGTTGAGGTCCATACTATTGAGGAATTATGTATTTACTTACAAGTGGAAATATCAATCATTGTAACCGGCGTAATACGTTCGTTTGCATTTAAGCATTCATGAAGCTTGGAAT
>WJJU01000415.1 GCA_014729595.1 Chitinivibrionales bacterium | reverse complement strand
AGCCGGAGGCGCGAGAGAGGGTGTCGGTTGCCGGGGGGACCACAACCGGCACGGACGGCGAGTCGTCTTTGTCCAAGGAATACTCGCCCGTCTCGGCCAGTGTGATCAAGCGCTGATAGGTCCAGTAGTTGGCCAATACCTTTTTTACGTAGTTCCGCGTTTCCGAATATCCTACATCTTCGACCAACAAATCAAAACAGCGCTCATCACGGCGCGGGAACCACCGGCGGACGTTATGAGGTCCCCCATTGTAGCCGGCAAGTGCTTTAAATGTTTCGCCGTCAAAGGAATCGAGGAGCTTTTTAATGTAATAGCCGCCATATCGGACATTGGTTGCGGGATGGTAGAGCGAATCGAGTACAAAGGACTCGCCGAGGTCTCGAGCTATTTCTTCGCCGGTGTACGGCATGATTTGCATCAGACCTATCGCGCCCACCGGCGAGACGATTTTGTGATCGAATATGCTCTCTTGTCTCATGATCGCCCAGATCATCGCCGGCGATATGTTGTTAAGCGCGGCAACTTTCTCGACCGTCTCGGCATGAGCGAACGGGTAGAGGATGCTAAAAATAGGCGCGGGAAGGGCTTTGCGGTGCTCCGAGGGTATTCGCCAAGCAAGTCGCCGACCTACACGGTATGATAGACCTGGATCGGCGCACATACGGTATAGTACCGAAAGCTCAAATTGAAGGCGAAGGTTGCCGGGATAGCTTATTTCTATGGGCTCCAACAGGAACGATGCGTGGCGAGCCAGCCCCACGTAGGTCAGTTTCCGTCCAAGCGCGCAGGCTGCGCTGTCTTCGGGGGCTAGATCTCTCTTGGTTGTCTCCGAGACGGAATCAAGCCATGCCAACGTCCTTTCGAGTTCAAACGTGGTATCGACAATCACGCGTTTCACCGTATCTTCCAGCATCGCCAACATTCTTTCGGCCCGAAAGGCATAGTAATCCAGAGGGTCATACTCGATGACTTCGTGAAATGCCGCGCGGGCGCGCTCTTTCAGATCGCGTGCATACAAACAGCGGGCTATCCAATAACGTGCCCCGCTCGCCAGGCGCGAGGCGGGATACCGCTCGACAAACGAACTAAATGACTTCTCCGCCGATTTATATTCGCCTTCCCGGTAATACGTAAGGGCGTATCTGAAATAGGAATCGTCGGCCTTGGATCGACGTCGGTGGACCGTATAGATCTTGCGGTACAGTTTCCGTGCTCCCTCCCAGTCTTTGGCATCCTCTTTCTGCCACGCGCGATACCAGAGGATATCATGGGTCTTGGAGTGATAGGGATAGAGCGAAGTGTGTTTGTCGTACCATGCGGATGCACGTGCGCCGTTGCCTTGGGCGCGGTATGACTTGGCTACAAGGTACACGAGCCGCGGTGTCGGACCGAACCGTTTCTCGTATTTGGTGAACCAACGAATCGCTTTGCCGTAATTTCCAAGGTAGTAGTTAAGCTGGGCCCTGTCTCGGTAGAAATCGGCGGTTGGGACAGTTTTTTTGAAGTCATCCCGTTTTAATGCACGATGAAGCCAGTCGCTCGAAGATGAATACTGAGCGCATTCCATAGTTTCCAGCATAACCCGATAGAGTTCGGCGGTAGTGAAAAGTGTGTCGGGGAGAGCTTTCGATGACGAAAGCACCGAGCAGGCTTCGCATTTGCCCGCGCGATAAGTGGTAGTGTCCAGGTACCATTTGGTTATACTGTCTACCGCTTCCCAATCGTCGCGCTTAAGCGCGGCGCGCAAACTGTCGGTACCAATCGAGGGCTTGTCGTCTTCGGGAAACGATAAAAGCTTTTCGAGCCACGGAAGCCTGCCGATTGAATCCTTGTGCTCGGTGGCGATCGTATACATTTTTTCGTAGAGATAATATTGGTGCCGTTGGTTGAGTGCGTCGGTCGCCGCGGTGCGATAGACCTGGAGTGCATTGATGAATCGCCCTTTGGCGTATTCCACATCACCGATTTTTTCGTATGCTATCGGGGCTAAATGCGCGTCGGCCTCAGCCGCTTTGCGTAGGCACAGAAGCGCTCGAGAGTGCTCGCCGACTCCCGCGTAGGCCAGTCCAAGTTTAAAGTTGTAAAAAGCGGTATCGTGATCGTCGCCTTGAGATTCCAGGACCCGCATTGCTTTTTCGGGCCTACCGGCGCGAAGAAAATCGGCGCCGCACGAGGCGATACCGTAGGGACCAAACAAGAAGCGCTCTTCGCCGTCATGACGGCTATTCCCGACGGCGATGCCAATCGTGAGGAATAAGATTAGACTGAAAGATCTCATAGCTCTTTCCGGGTGAGTGTAAAAGCAGTGAAACTCACGCGTGCAAGCCGGATGCCAACCGTGCTTGGAATATATATGGGTTTGACCCTTTCACCCCAAAAATGCTTATGTTATCGGGTCATGGCAATGGAGCCCGAGAGTATCTTCATACTATCATGCACGAAGGGACGTTTCAATGAAGAACTACGATTCGGGAAGGCATATCTGCAAACGTAGTCGCCGGCAAAGTTTCATGCCCCATTCATTGTCGATTATGCGAACGGCTTTTGAGTATATGGTTTTCGCTCTACCCTCGTGGCTGATGTTGTTTACCGGGTGTGGGCGGGAGCATCACTCGGAAGGCAATAGGCTGACTTTTATGTCTTACAATGTTCAAAATCTTTTCGATCTCACCGACGACGGAAACGAGTATGAAGAGTACGGTCCGGGCGCCAACTGGAATCACAAAACGCATGAGCGCAAGGTAACCAATATAGCATCCGTAATCGCCGCCGCGTCCCCCCATATCGTTGCGCTTCAAGAGGTGGAAAGTGCGGCGTCGGGGGCCTACCTCCGGGATGCTCTCGGGCTCTTGGGACGCCGCTACCCGTGGCTGGTAGTCGGCGACTACCCGCATCGAACCGCCACCTGCCCCGCCATTCTCAGCAGTTTGCCGATAGCGAGCACCCGATGCCACGGCGTTGTCTTACCGGACAGTACCTTCTCACGCAACCTTCTCGAGGTTGATATCGATCTTGGCTCCGACACCCTTAAGCTATTCAACTGTCATTGGCCGTCCAAGCGCTTTCCGGAGTCGTATCGAATGGCGGCGGCTCGCGTACTCGACTCGCAGTTGAAAGCGCTTCCCGCCGCAACGGAGTATCTCATTGTGGGGGACTTCAACGCCGCTTACAACGAAAGCGAAATTTCGTCGACCACCGGTCATGACGATACAAACGGGGCGACGGGCGTCAACCATGTGCTTGGAACCGTCGAAACCGCACCCGGAACATTCGTCGATTACGTGACGGTTAGGGAATTGGCTGAGAGCGGGGCAAGCGGCCGCCATGCCGATCTTTGGCTGGAGCTTGAGCCGAATCGTCGCTGGAATTATCGTTATCGCGGTCGATTCGACACACCCGATCATATCCTTATTCCGCCTACGCTTCTCGACGATGTCGGCGTCTCTTATGTGAACAACTCATTTCGCGTGTTTCGATGGAACGGCAGGCTTCTATGGAACGAGGCGCCTTACCGTTGGCGTATTCGCTATGGACGACGGGGACGGCGTCATCAGGGGCGCGGTTTCTCCGATCATCTTCCCCTCCTCGTGCAAGTAAACGCTACACCGTACCGATCGGTTCCGCGGGGACACACCGCGCCCCACACGCGTATGCCGCCGGCCTCGATCGGTTTCGAATCCTCCACTGAAGGCTGGCTGGCATGGCATGCTACGGCCCGGCTGTTCCGCGACGGCACGGTCAAACACAGCGGAAACTACAGTTTGAGAGTTGAAGCGGCACCCGAACGCAACATCACGGCGGCGCGGACGGTGTTGGTGCCCGGACGGTATGGACGGACCGCGGGGCGTCGGCTGTCACTGGCTTTGCGCGGTGCCGGCAAATGCGTGCTCAGGGCGCGCCGTGACGGGCACTCGTGGCAGTACTGGTACTGGAAAGAAACGGCATTCATCGCCCGCTCGCGACCCCGCTACACTCCGGTGCGCTTTGACCGATGGTATACCGTCGTAATGGATATCGAAGGCAAAGCGCACGAGCCGGTGGAATTGGAATTGCGCGCGGGCAAGGATGCTCCATTTCGGATGTGGGTCGATGATGTAAGGGTCGTTGGGCGGCATCAGTAACGTGAGACGAAATCCAATGTCGATATGATATCCAGGTAGACGGGGTAGAAGCGTTCGAAGACGGTGGGGGTGGACCAAAAAGCGATGCGAATATTGTACGTATCAAGCGCGAAAAAGAATTCGGCAAAGCGTGCGCCGTGCGAAACGTAATCCCATCGGGTCATTACCCGCCCGTTGATATGCATCTCGGTCAGACCGAGATCTTTGGCGATGCTTTTCCTGTTGAGCGCACGAATTCTTTCGGCGTAGTCCCGCTGGGGCAGATTGAGGTTGATTGCGATCGCCCGGACCGCCTGCGTGCCTTCGGGAGTGGCACCCACAAACAGCAGTTCCGCCCCGTTTTTTTGCAGCTCGCGGAAAAACGTGCGGGCGCCCTCTTCCATTTCGTTGGGATCGGTGAACAGTCTCCAGTTTCCGCGGAACGTCAGAGAGAAGCGGAGTGGCCGGTTCAGGTATACGCGGTCGGCCTCGAAGTAAGAATCCGGGTAAAACTCTTTGATAGAACCGGCGCATCCCGCTCCACAGATGAGTGCGATACAACCGAGGAGCAAGTAGCGGCAAAGTGCCGCCAAAGCGAGGAATTTTGTTTTCATAGTGTTCTTGCTTCTCTTCCCGCCGTTAGTGTTTCCGACGTTCGGGCGTGCGCTCGATTTTTGCGCCCAATGCGGCGAGACGGGTGTCGATCGCCTCGTAGCCGCGGTCGATTTGCCGTATGTTCTGAATCTCCGATTCTCCCTCGGCGGCCAGTGCGGCAATGAGCAGGGCCATACCGGCACGAATGTCCGGCGAAGTAACTCGCGCGGCTTGCAGGGGAGACGGGCCAACTATTACGGCACGATGAGGGTCACACAGTACGATCTGCGCACCCATATTTATTAATGAATCAACGAAGAAGAGGCGCGATTCAAACATCTTTTCGTGAACGAGGCTGGTGCCTCTGGATTGCGTCGCCGCCACCACCATGATCGAGGTTAGGTCCGCCGGAAAGCCGGGCCACGGGGCATCCTCGATTCGTGGTATCGCACCGCCGAGGTCCTTGCGCACTCGAAGCCGCTGAGCGTCGGGGATGGTAATTGTTCGCTTGT
>WJJU01000414.1 GCA_014729595.1 Chitinivibrionales bacterium | reverse complement strand
GCGAAGGTATTGCCGCCTACTCGCTTCCGCTTGAATGATTTTCTCCGGCAGGTCCCGCAGCGAACCTTTCATAAGCCCGCGCTTTCCTTCCACCTCCGCCCCGAGTGCACCTAGCCGCTCCCGGAGCCGCGAAAGATCTCGTCGCTTGTCTTCGATGCGCTTCGTCAGAGCGTTAATCTCCGACTCCGACATTCCATTCTTCGGTACCCCCTCTTCGTCAAGCTCGCGCAGTACCCGGTCGCAAAGGCGACGAAGCTCACCGGAGGAAGCGCATTCTTCCTCGCGAAGCCGGCGTTCAAGGCGAGTTTGAGCCTCGGATCGACGTTCCGCATTCTGGTGCGCTCGCGCGATACCGCCCACATATTCATCACGGTCGGCAACGCCGTGAGACTGCAGCCAATTCATCTCTTGCTCACGGACCTCATGTAATCGAGCCTCACACATCTGAAACTTTTTTCGCGTATCTCGCAGCGCGCTTTCCGCTTCCCGCAGTTCGTTCTCCGTGCGCGCAAGGAGTTCATGAAGCTCATTCCAGGCGTTGCGCTTTTCGATGAGAAATGCCTGCATTCCCTCGAGAGTATCCCGCTCGACGCCATGCTCTTCGCTATGCGATTCTCGCCATTCATCCAAGACCGCCCGAAGCAAAAGATCGCGGGCCGACTGATCGACAATATGCTCGGTTCTGCGCGCGACGATCACCAGCAACGCCATCGAAAGGGCGCCCAGCGCGGGGGCCGCCATTCTTAGGAAAGCATTTCCGCCTACCGCCCCCACACCTACACCGACGCCAAGAGCCAGTAAGCCAACAACAACGAGCGGGATCCGCCAGGTATGCTCCATCTTCATAGGCGGGTTCGCCAAAAAGGCCGAGACGCGTTCCGTAAGACGTGCCGCCGTATCCGCCTTTGCTCGGGTAGTATGACGCTTGTCTAAGTGACGATTATGCTCCTCTTGGACTCGCTCCACTGTTTTTTCCGACTCTTCGACCGCACGCTCCAGAACCTTCTTATCGGTCTTGAGTTCCCCGATCCGACGCTGGATCTCTTCTAGTTCTTTGGCGTCGGCGGTGCGGAAATGCTTCAGTTGTTGCGCCTCGACTTCAAGCCTTTCGCACTCATCGAGTATCTCCAGACTCTCATTCATCCTTCGACGCCGAACAATCCTACGCTCAAAATCAAGCCGCTCCTCCAGCTCCCGCAGATCGCTTTTCTCTTCATCGATTTTAGCCTTAAGTTGCTCTAATTCCTCGCCCACGACCGCAACCCGCTTTTCTTCACCAAGAAGGTCATCACGCCGCACTCGAAGCTCACGCAACTCCGCTTCAGCTTCATCACGCGCTTTCTCAAGACTGCTCAATACGCGATTATGCTTGAGCGTTCCACGCTTATCGGCCCGTCGCGCCAGAGAATCGCTGAGTTTTTTGGGATCAATGCCGCCGCTGAACAATCGCGCTTTTACCCGATCCATCCATGACGCCCGTTCATCCATCTCAATCGTTAGATCGCCGGCACGAAGCGCATAAAGGCTCAAAAATTCCCCGCTGTCGAACGAATAGCTCTTACCATCAAATGAAGGCTCGATTCTTCTGTCGTCACCATAGCGTTCTTTCAGCCTTCTTCCCTCACGACCGGCGCCTGACGGAGTGGAAAAGGTTTCCAGCAATGCATCAAACATCGTACTCTTCCCAGCCTCGTTCTCGCCGTGCATGATCGTGACGGGCCCGAACGGAAACTCCTTACCCGCAAACTTTCCATAGCTTTCGAGCTTGATTTTCTTGAGCACCTAGCGCGCCTCCAAAACTCGAACGATCCGGTCCAATCCAAGCTCGCGGGCTTTGTACCACACTCGCCGCGCTCGTTCATCCCCTGCACCCGGTTCCCGCGCCGCCCATGCTTGAAGAAATTTATTCGCTACCGGCTGAGAAGCTATGCCGGGCAGCGGACGAACCAATTCACGATGAATATCAAGACGGCGCACCCGATTCCGACAGCGCTCCCGAAGCGCGGTCTCCACCGTCGCGACTACATTCTCGTTCTCTACTACACCGCTTAGATAAATGTCCACCCAGTCTCGGCTTCCCCAGTTCGAGCCAAAATCTTCCGTTCCCCCCATGTGTCCCTCAAGACTTAGCGGCACCCGATACTCTCGATAGCATCCGGCACTCATCATTTGCCTCGATTCCGCTACAATTTGGGAACCCAGTCGGAGGATCGTCACCCCATGCTCACCATCTTCGCCGCGACGCCGAACCCTGGCCGATCCGCTGTAACGAACAAAGGTTTCGCCGAATCTTTTTTCATACGCCGCATGTATGTGCCCCATAGCCGCATAATCAACCTCATGCCGGACAAACAGGTCCGGATCAATTGCGCCGGCCTCGATTTCCTCATTTGCTTGCACACCGGCATAGATATCCATCCCAGTCACCAGACCGTGGGCTACGGCAACACGGTAGCGGCTCCGCTTAGCCGGTACATCCCATTCTTGATAGCCCCGATAAGTCGACTGATGAGGTATACAGAGTAATTCGACATCCTCCGAAAGGGCCATTCTCTGAAACGGCTTTTTGTAGCCGGTTGTGACCGGTCCCAAATCGAGTGCCGCAAGATCACCACGTCCTCGCCGAAGCTCTTCGTGGTTGCCGGGTACGTAAATAATTGGAATCGATGCGTCATTCAGCGGTGCAATGCACTCTCGAAAGGATGCGCGAAGCTCGCGCGCGTCGGCGAAAGAATCGAAAAGATCACCACTGATCACAAGGCATTGAGCGCGCTCTTGCCGTGTTAGCGCCACAATCTCTTCGAGAACCGAAAACGAATACTCTCGCTCCTCCCCCGCGGTTAAATGCAGGTCCGCACAGTGAATTACCGTAGCAACCACGTAGTCCTCCTCAATCGCTCAAACAATGCGATTAAGAAAGATACATACGGTGTAACCAAAAATTCAGGCGAAATTTCGGACCGCCCGAAGCGCGAAATAAGCGAAAACATCGAACGGACTTTTCATTCACCCACGCCCGCAAACTCAAAAGTGAAAATGCTTCCATAACCCGCTAGGGGAAGACTCCGATTCAACTCCCCCAAAAAAAATGACGACCACGCAATAAATCCGAGCGGCGGGGGTAATGAGATGTGGCGGCGGGACGGCCCTCAACGACCTTATTCGAGTGGGGCGTGTAACGATAGCTCCCCGCAAAAGTTGACGGCATTTTCCTTAGCGAAGGAAAAATGCTATTCACGCACGGCTACCATGGCTCTCTTTCCCTGAAGCGAGAAAGCAACCTTGTCCTCACGGGCCAGCCACCCAAGCGCCATGTATACGACCGATGTTTGTACTTTGAGCATCTTGGGCAGTTCAGTGACATGTACAGGCTCTTTCGCACGATTCAGTGTTTCCCAGACCCTTCCCGCGGTTTCTCCAACCTGCGCAACCATTGATACCCCCTTCATGTAACAAGTGCCCTTATATAAGTGGATGTGAAGCGCAGCCGTCCGACGGCTTGATTCAGCAGCTTTTTGCCCCGTCGGATGACGGCGAGTCAGCCGGACCACCGAGCTTAAAGAGCAGATTTCCACTCGCTTCAGAAACACGCGATCGGGCCCGTTCAAGTGCAATGTTGAGCTTAGCCCGCTCTTTCGGCGATAATTCCGGTATGGAGTCAAGCCTTCGTTCAAGCGTCTCGGCGGCTTCAAGCAATTTTGTCTCAATTTCTACGGAATAACCATCGATCCAGTCGACTGTTTCTCCCGCTTCCGGTTTCCGTTTTCGGCGCAAGACCGTAAATGCCCCCGTCAAGCCCACGACGGCGGCAAGTCCCGCCCCCGCCGGTGCTGCCTTTTTCCATCCGTTCTTCATTTTTGCGGCACTCATGGTTCCTCCCGTTCAATAAGCCCCCCCCCCGCGGTCAACCGGCGGGAAACGCGATTTACATGGAAATATAGATTGCTCCAACAGGGCATTTAGCGGCAACCTTAATGCACTTAGAGTCGCAATGAAAATCAACTGCTACTCAGGCCGATCGCGACAACCAGTCCGTTTCGTTGCGCCTCCCCACCATATCACCGAAGATATGCCTCGTGTCCCCCTTTGTGGGATCACATCCAGGCCTTCTCGCTCGGCCTTCGCTGACACAGTGCATTCTGAAAGCGGCTCTTAGCCCGCCGCCGCAAGCCGAAAACGCTTGTTGATACGGCACTTCCGACAAAGCGCTATGCCCATAAGGATGTGTGGGGCTAACAAGAACCATGCCACGTAGAAAGGGGGTGGGTATATGATGCATAAAAGTTCGTTCAGGAAGGCTTTGCGGACATAGTTATTATCAATTCCACCAAGTCACTTCTCGATTCCGGTAACGGCATGGCGGCCCGATGCGATGGACCGCCACTTCTCGAGAGGAGCAATATAGCCGGGGATGTGGTGACGCCTGCGATTCGGGCGATACGGACACCGCAGGCACTTCGAATGCCTTGGTTACCGAAGAGATCGAGTATGGTATTGCCCGCGGTTCCTCGTATTACGACCTTATATCACGTGCGGCAAATGGTGGCAAACGGTTTTTTATGCATTTGTGCCCCATAGAACAATCAGCGATGCATGTTCGGTTAATGATTGGCCGAGCCACCAAGGCACGAAAAACACAAGCCGCATTTAGCAATTTCGCGACGAAGGTGGCGCGGCCGGGGACCGCCTAGAGGGGGCGCAGATTATCGAACGGATTACCGAAACGACCGGTACCAAAGGACTACCCGGGCTTTCGACGACAAAGCGAAGTTCACAAGTGATCGACATAATCGTAGAGTTTGCGTTCGATATCCCTCGTTACCAACGTGCCCGTGATAAATGCAGGTGAATTGATAATCGTCCGCCGGTCCATGTCAACATGCAAGGCTTTTTCTTCCCAAACCACGGTTCGCACCCATTCTTCCGGCACCAAGACCACCTTGCCGTTGCCGTGATGCATTGTGTCGACGACCACATAGCGTACCAGATACTCTTCATCCTCAAAAAGCAGCGCTTTCACGTGACCCACTATTCCATCGCCCGCCACCACCATGTAGCCGACAATCTCGACACAACTGCGCAGATCGACACCGTACTGATATTCCAGGGTGGTATCGCCGAAATCCATCTCATGCACTTCTTCGTCATCGGTTTCCATTTCGCGCTCTTCCGGTGGACCGATCACATCGCCTTCATACTCCTCATCTTCTTCCACTTCGAAATGCGACTTTTCGTCGG
>WJJU01000413.1 GCA_014729595.1 Chitinivibrionales bacterium | reverse complement strand
GCGCTGGAGGTTGGACGACGCATTCTGGAAAGCTATCCCAAAGAAAGTGATATACTCGCCCGCACGCGCACCGCCATGGGACGCCTGCTTCTCGGAAAACGCCGAAAAAACGCGGCGCTCGAGTTGCTCAATCAGTGTATCGACGTCAACAACACCTCGCCGGGGGTGTGGAAGGCGTGGATGGCGCTCGGGGAGGTTTATGAATTCGATCGGAATTTCAACGATGCGCTGTCGATCTACCGAAAGGTATACGAAGATTGCCCAAAGACGGCGCCGTATTCATGGATGGCGCGGATCAGGATGGGCGAGATAGTGATGCGGAATTCACCTACGCAGTCCACGTGTACCATGTTCAGAAATGTTGCCGAAGGGAATCATCCTTTTCCAAAGGCACGAATGATAGCGCAGTTGTATACCGGTGACCACATGCCCGGCACATTCGTTCAATCGTGGACTCGCTTGCACCCGGTTAGCTATGCCCACCACTATCGCCTTGCACGCAAAGCTTTGATGGAGGATCGGAAGCACGAAGCGATGTGGCACTTGGAAATATTGCTGGCGATACTTCCTCAGGATTCCTGGGGTTATGTGAGGGCGTTCGGCTTTAAAAACGAGATCGAAAAGAGGTAGCTTGCGGCTACCTGAAAGCGATCCGCAAGGCAAAAAGTAGTAGCAAAAGGACGGCGACGGCCGCGGCGGTTATTCTGACGGTCCACTCCACCCAACGGGGTGCTTTTCGCTTTTCAACTACGGCCTTACCGGGTTGTTCGTGATCCTCGCGCGCCGCACCGGCGGGAGGGGAAACCGGATGATTGGGATCCTCCGCTTTCATTATTTCCCGCAGATGTTGTTCGAATCCGTTCTTATTGTCCGCCATGCACACCAATATATATCCGGCACGCCTTTGTACAACATGTTTTCGTGCCACGGCTCCGGTTCTGCCGGCGGTATACTCCGTACGATACCCGGAGAAATAGGAGGGCCAATCGGGACGGGATCCGCGCGGGCTCCGGAGCCGAGATCGACTTAAAGTGGACGAGCGGCCCCGGAAGGGCGAGGCCGCCGCGAAGATTGCAAGAGGTCGGTCCCCACCCCGGCCTAACCCGAACCACCGTCCCCCGCAGGGGCTCTTTCTTTATTATATATCGACGCTCCCAGGGCTTACCAAGCGCCGGTCGATCACTTGACCCCTTTGTCACGATTAGCTTATATTGTCTAGTCTTATGGTGGTTAGGTACATGAACTACAAACAGACAGGGAAAGATGTCTTCCCAAACGGTTTCCGGCACTAAAAACTATGTAGATCTCCATATTCACTCAAGCTACTCTGACGGAACTTATTCAGTACGGGACATCATCGAAGCCGCCGGCCAAAAGGGGCTGCGAGCAATATCGGTCACGGATCATGACTCCATTGACGGGTATCCACTTGCGCAAGAACTTGGTGACGGCCTCGGTCTGGAGGTTATACCCGGGGTTGAACTCTCGAGTGAAATCGAGGGTATAGATATACACATATTGGGATACTTTATCGACATCCATGATTCCTCGCTCAAGTCGAAGCTGCGAGAGATGAAGGACGCTCGGTATGTACGCGCCCAAAAGATGGTTCGCAACCTCAATGATATGGGCGTAGACCTTCGGTTCGAAACCGTATTGAAAATTGCCGGTGAAGGTGCGATTGGGCGCCCACACATAGCCGCGGCCATGCTCAAAGAAGAGCTGGTATACTCTTTCAAAGAAGCATTCGATAAGCATATCGGGTACGATTCTCCCGCCTATGTAGAGAAGCTTCAGATGGAGCCGCGCGAGGTATTTGCGCTGATACGCGATGCGGGTGGAATACCGATTTTAGCACATCCCGGTGTCACCAAAGTTGATGAACGATTGTCGGAGTTTGTTAAAGACGGTCTTTTGGGGATCGAGGCGTACCATTCCGAGCACAATGTTCGACAGCAGCGATATTATCGCAACTACAGCACTCGGCGTGGGTTGATTATAACCGGCGGGTCCGACTTTCACAGCGGCAGCCAGTCAAAAACGGAGATAGGAGGTCCTCGTGTACCCTATTCGGTCGTCGAGGTCCTCAAAGAGGCACACACCCGCTTTCTCAAAGGACAAACCTTATGAAAATCGTGCCGGTGCTGCTTGCCGGCGGAATCGGAGAAAGATTCTGGCCTCTTTCACGCAGCTCCACGCCCAAACAATTGCTGTCGATTATCAGTCGCAAGACCATGCTCGAGGAGACTATCGCGCGCACCAGTGCACTGAGCGACGAGACAACCAAGCCGCTTATTGTAACGGCGAAAGCGATCGTCCCTAAAATCCGTAGGGCACTCCCGCGAAGCATTCGCTATAACACGATCGCGGAACCGGTGGGCAAAAATACGGCTCCGGCAATAGCGGCGGCGGCGGCGTGGGTGCGGGATCGGTACGACGACGCTCTCATGCTGGTACTTTCCGCCGACCATGCCATTAAACCCGTGCGCAATTTCACGGCCTCGGTTCGCTTTGCCGCGGAGCTGGCGGAGCGTCACGATTCACTCGTGGTCTTTGGAATAACCCCCACGCATCCCGAGACGGGCTACGGCTATATACACCTCGGAAAACGTCTCGAATCCCGCGGCGAAATTCAAGCTTTCGCCGCGCGTCGGTTTGTCGAAAAACCCAGCCCAGTCAAAGCGGAACGGTATGTGGTGTCCGGAAAATACCTGTGGAACAGCGGCATGTTCGTGTGGAAAGCGTCGGTGATCCAAGAGGAGCTTCGTACCTACATGCCCGAACTCTATCATCAAGCCCAAACTCTCGCAAAGGGGGCGTTTTCGGCCAAGGCGATTGAATCGTTTTACCACGAAAGCACAAAGCAATCGATCGACTATGGTGTTATGGAACGCTCGCAAAGGGTGCAGGTGGTATGCGGGACATTCAACTGGGATGATATCGGTTCATGGGAAGCGATGAGGCGGCAGCACCCCACCACGAAGTCCGGAACGGCCGTCGTGGGCAAAAGAGTTTACGAAGAAGATTGCCGGGACTCCATAATTGTCAACAAATCCAAGCAGCATGTCGCGGCACTCGGTCTGGAGAATGCCGTGGTTGTAACCACCGATGATGCAGTGCTCGTGACAAGCCGAAACCGGTTGCCGGAACTCAAAAAGTATCTCGGTACCATGAAAGGCGCACATGTAATGCCGGCCAGGCTTTTTTGAGCATGCATTCAACCGCAAGGCTCAAGGCGTTGCCGGCGCACGCAAGGAAAGCGGCAAGCAATGTCGTTCACCAATCGTAACAGCGGTTCTCCCTCGGTGATGTTCATAGCCGGTGACCCTTCCGGGGATGTCCACGCGGGTGCCGTGGTGGCACGCCTTAAGCAAAAATTACCTCACCTCGAATGCTTCGGCATAGGGGGCTCGCACATGGAGCGCCACGGATTTAAACCTCTCATGCCGTTTGCCCCGTTCAACCGCATGGGTTTTGTAGAGGTGCTCTGCCACCTGGGATTTTTCTTACGAGCCAAGCGGGTTTTGGTTGAAGAAATGAAGCGGCGGTGTCCGCGAGCGCTTGTATGTGTGGACTACCCCGGGTTCAATATCGCAATGATGAAAGCGGCTCATGAGTGCGCTATTCCAGTGGTCTGGTATATCGCCCCCAAAGTGTGGGCCTGGAAAAAAAAGCGGGCACCGATACTTGGGGAACACGCGACCCATATTGCCGCCATATTTCCGTTCGAGACCGAAATATTCGCACCCTACAACGCCCCCGTTACCTATGTCGGCAATCCCCTGGTCGAAGCCCTGGATCAACGAAAAGGCATTCTCGAACCGATCATCCTCGATAATCGAAAAGCGCGAGAGAACGGTGAACGGCGCTCGTGGCGTCTGGCCCTGGTGCCCGGGAGCCGCAATCAGGAGATATGCGCCATCCTGCCCGTACTATTGGAGACCGTGAACAGGCTCAAACGGGAGCGCCCCGACGTCTCCTTTTCGGTGCGTGTCTCTCAACGCACGGAGATGCCCGCGGAACTGTACCGCGCCTGCGATGAGATAACGGAAAGGCATACGGGACCGCTGGACGAATTGCTGGCATGGTGTGACTCAGCCCTGGTGACCTCGGGCACGGCGACGCTCGAAGCGGCACTGGTCGGTAAGCCGTTCGTGATCGTCTACCGTACCTCGGCCCTCAGCTTTGCCGCGTACCGCATTGTACGAACCATCCCGTTTGTCGGCCTGCCCAATATCCTTGCGGGCAAGGAAATTGTACGCGAGTGCCTTCAGGACCAGTGCCGTCCCGAAATTCTCGCCGGCGAAATAACGGCACTGATCGACTCCCCTCAACGCTACCATCAAGCGGAGAAAAACCTACAGGGGATCGCGGATATGCTCGGCTCGCTACACCCCTCTCGAGCCGTGAGCGAGATTGTGGCCGATTTGGTTTGACGGGCGAGCTTTGCTACGCCTCCACCTAAACACTAACTCAGCAACCCCACTATACGAAGCAAAGCAGCCCTGCGGAACAGGTGCACGACGGCGTCAAGCTTAAAAATATTCTTCGCATATCCAACATATCACATAGTATAATTAGAACGGTTCATTTATATTCGTTTAAGCTACTATTACCTTTAAAGGAGGCTACGCATGAACCATCGCCTGGCCAAAGGAGTGCGGATTACCGCCATCGGATTGAGTGCGTTATTTATGGCCAATTGCGCATCAATGGTCAAAATGCCCGATGTCAAATCCGTGCGCAAAATCGGCATCGTCAGCATCTACATGCCAACGCCGGAAATCAAATCGAAGGGTGGTGTGAAGGGGATTGTCGACGGCGTTAAAAACATCAAGGCCGGTACCGATCTAAACAAAGTTGCACTGCAAGAGATTATGATAAGTGCGGTGAACAGCTACGAGAGCATTCTGGGATCTATGGGTCACTGGGAAGTGGTCCCGCTAAAATCGATCGTCTACGACAGCATCTACAAGCAGGCGTTGCAGCCCCCGAAAGTTGATCTTGGCGATTCGAGGTTGGCAAACTCAAAAGCCGGAAAATTCGCGGCGAAGCTCGGTAATGCGGTAGTAGAAGGGGTTGCATCGGGAGGATCATTTCTGCAAAAGCCGTACGATGACATGTACTGTATTCAGTTCGATTGGGTTGATACCGATGCGGCCGCTCTCGGCGAAGCGGCCAAAAAACTCGGGCTGGATGGGATCGCGGTCATTAAAATGGAGCTTTCGCACCAATTGCCGAAAATCGCTTTCACAGGCCCAATGGGTATCACGAAAGTATACCCGATCGCGAACCAGCACATGCTCGTCGTTGATAGGAAGGGCAGCATTGTGGTGGACACTCGTCTCAAACCATTGAAATCGATCAAATCAGACAAGAAGGTACCGATGCTGGTCGGGCCGAAGACCGGCGACAATGGTTATACCTTTACCGACAAAGACAACGAAATCGTCACCTACGTGAATGATACGTTTTCCAAATCGGCAGTCGAACTAAAGAGTGCGTTGACCGCGGAGCTTATTAAATAGGCAGCCAAACAGCTTACGTTACAATTACCCAACGGGGCCGTGCGTCGAGCGTACGGTCCCGTTTGCACAAATGGGCACGGGCTGATCGAGCCTGATTCGGCCTTCGTTACACCGGCCTGCGGGTATCGAATGTTCCACGTTAAAAATGGGTCTTTGTCCCGAATGCCTCAAAACCCAAGGTGATGGTCAGTGCCAAGCGCAGCCATAGGCCCATTAGCGCACGATACGCCCCTGAATAACATCGAGGCGAGAGCCCCTTATAGCCGGCGCATCGCCGGCCGATCACGTATAAGCTTGGACATACCATATTTTTTTAGGGTCGCCACCGCATCAGGGCATCCCCGTGCCCCATACGGCGGCCGTGATTCCCTTCTTCTCATGTGCGACCGGCTCCCGTACCGGTAGAAACGTTCAGGAGGCAAAAACATGAATAATACTCGACTCGCCGACACCCCCGCTCGTCGGTGTACCGCTGTTACAGGACCACTAATGGCCGTAATGGTGCTGCTTTTTGCGGTGAATTCATCCAATAGCGCCGACCGTCACGCAACGGCCATGAGCCGCATCCTCAAACTCGTCGACAAGGGAGCGGTCGTTTTATGCGATGAACAGGGGAAGCCGCTCATATCCCACAACCCGGACAAGCTTCTGGTTCCCGCGTCCATTGTCAAAATAGTCACGGCACAGGGGGCGTTGGATGTTCTTGGGGAAGATTACCGGTTCAAGACTGAATTTTTCGTCGACAGCGGCAATACCCTGTCGATCAAAGGATGGGGCGACCCATATCTAATTTCCGAAGAGATCGATACTATTGCCAAACGACTGAGAGCAAAAGGGCTCGCCAATATACGAGAACTCCAGCTCGATCGTTCCGCATTCGTACCGGCGATCACCATTCCGGGCGTATCGAAAACCCTAAATCCCTACGATGCGATCAACGGGGCTCTGGCCGTCAATTTCAATACTATCAATGTACGAAGAGATGCGAGGGGTACGGTGTACTCCGGCGAACCGGCAACACCCCTTACGCCCCTGGCGAGAACCAAAGCGGCCGCAATCAGTCCCGGTGCCGGTGGGAGAATCAACCTAACCCGAGACGAAAGCGAGTGTCTTCAGTATGCCGGTGAGCTGTTCGGCGCCTTGCTCTGCACCACCGATGTCGCCATACGCGTCGGCGAAATCAACCCACGGAAAAACCGACGGTGGCGACTGATCCATACCCATGAGAACACCAGGGATCTTTCCGTCGTAGTGAAGGGCTTGATGAAATACTCGAACAACTTCATCGCCAATCAACTGTTCCTGACTGTCGGGGCGACGAAACTCGGCTATCCGGCAACCTTGGAGAAGGGCGTGAAGTTCTACAGGGAGTATATGACGAACGAACTGGGCCTTACCCCAGGAAAGGTCACCTTGGTTGAAGGATCGGGCATATCGCGCGAGAACCGCATTAACGCCACAACAATGATCAAAGTGCTCGAGAAATTCAACGAGCGAGCGGAACTCCTTCCCGCCAAAGGGACCGCCTTAGTCAAATCCGGGACCCTCAATGGCGTGTATAACTATGCGGGCTATATCAAGACCTCGAAAGGATTGCGGCCGTTCGTTATTATGCTGAATCAACCCCAAAATACTCGCGATTCCATTCTCAAGCTCCTTACCGAGTACGGCGAAACATAGTGATCGGCGCCATATAGGGGCAAATGGGATCTTTCGTTACCGCACAGCCGTGTCGGGTTCAATAAAGTTTGCGGGAAAATGGATCGCCGCGGCGGGCTTGAGCAGCTTACGCCAAGGTGGTGGTGGCGGACTTCCGGCCTGCGTTTTCCGAACCTCCAACACGGCCCGGTCGTGCAAAGAACCGGTTCGTTGCTCATATTCCTATCTACCCGATGGGTAGCGGGTAGCACAAATCGCCTCCCGACACAGTGCCGCATCCGCAAGCACCATCGCCGCCATAGCCTCCACAACAGGAACCGCCCTTGAGACAACACACGGATCGTGCCGCCCTTTCGCTTGAAGAACGACCGGATCTCCGTCGATAGTAACGGTTTTCTGGTCCTTTCCGATAGTGGCCGGCGGTTTAAATGCGATCTTTAGAACAATCGGCTCGCCGTTCGAAATACCGCCTTGAATACCCCCGCTATGGTTCGTCCTGGTGCCCAGCCCGTCTCCCTTCTTAACGAAGAGGTCGTTGTGTTCCGAACCACGCATAGCGGATCCGGCGAAACCGGAGCCGAACTCGAACCCCTTTGTTGCGGGAAGTGAAAGCATGGCTTGCGCGAGGAGCGCCTCGAGCTTGTCGAAGACCGGTTCGCCCCAGCCTGCGGGAACATTTCTGCATACACAGGTAACGACACCACCGATGGAATCGTGATCATCGCGAACGGCGCTTATCAGTTCAGCCATTTTCGCTGCCGCCTCCTCGTGGGGGCACCTCACGGCCGTGGCGTCAACCTCTGTTCGAGATACTGAATTCAAATCTATTTGCGGGGCACTAATTTCCCCGACCCCGCTCACCCAAGCAACAATCTCGACGCCATAGCGCTCCCGCAAAAACTTTTCGGCGATTGCGCCGGCGGCGACTCTTCCTATTGTCTCACGGGCACTGGCACGCCCACCGCCGCTGGTAGCCCGTATGCCGTATTTCATTTGGTAGGTATAATCGGCATGTGAAGGGCGGGGGATAGTGGTCATGTCGCCGTAATCCGTGGGGCGCTGATCGCGGTTGGGAACCATGAGCGCTATGGGTGTTCCGAGTGTAAGACCCCGCTCAACGCCGGAGTAAATAGTCACGGTATCGGTTTCGCTCCGCGGCGTTGATAGATCATTTTGACCGGGGCGCCTCCGATCCAATTGCTTCTGAATATCGCTTTCAGTGAGCCGCATCCCGGGCGGACATCCCTCGACAACGGCCCCTACCGCTTTTCCGTGCGACTCGCCGAATGTGCTGACACAAAAGAGAGAACCGAAAACACTTCCCATCTAATATATTCTCCTTGGCTCACGACTGAATGCGAGCGTACCTCGCTCCGCCTTAAGAGTTCCCAGCATAATGCCCCCTGCTATTCCATGCCTCCGCATCCGTCTCGGCCCCCTTCGAAAAGCTTCACAGTGCTCTCCGTGCGCTCATGCGCTCCGAATCCCGTCAACTGCGAAGATCCGTCAGCTTCGTTGCCTACCCCATCTTCCCACAAGCGGGCTCAGGGCATCACCTCATCATATTGCCGAGATGCGGCACACTCGCACAATCCCGCCGCGAGCCCTCCTGGTGGCACACCGTTCCGGCTTGCGGGATCTCCTGGCTATGTCGCGGCAAACCGGCCATCCTTGGTCTCCGAGTCGCCGGTACAACTCACCGCCGTACCCCCTATCGCTCGAGCTTCATTATACGAGCCTGAGTTACCTTAGGAACTCCCGGCAAAAAGCACCCTGCTACGCCGAAAGCCCTCACTGTTTAGTCACGTACCCCAAAAGCCGACAGACCTCTTCCGCCGCCTCCTCGATCGTCAGTTCCGAATTATCAACAATCACATCGGCTATTTCCCGGTACAAAGATTCACGAGACCGATATGCCGATTCTACATCGCTCAACTGAGGCGAATCACCAAGATAGCGCGGGAAACCTCTGGCTCCCAGTCGTTTGAAAATAACAACCGGTGAAGTACAAAGGTAAACGACCCGGCCGAGCGCTGCGATAAGCCCCCGATTGCGCTCATTGATCGGGGCGCCCCCCCCCGTCGACAGTACTAGATATCGACTCCACCGCAGCCTTTCAAGAGCCTTGCCTTCGAGTTCAAAAAGGCGCTCACGCCCATACCGTGAGTATATCTCACGACACGTAATGCATTCACCAGTCTCGGCCAGATGGACCTTCTCGGCTTCGCCGTCCAAATCTCTGAATTCCAGCGAAAGAAGTCGGGCGACTGCTTTACCTACGGAGGATTTTCCGCCGGCCGTAAATCCGATGAACACTATATTCGTGCTTCTGGCGTCATTGCCCATATTTGTTTGTTACCACGAAAAGTACCGCACGAAAAGTACCGAAAGAAGCTCACGCGCCTACCGCGGCAAGCGTTTCGACCTCCACAACGAGCGTAGACCATGCTCGTTTTCATTTTCCCATCGTTCACTATTGCGTACGAAACAAGGAATCCACCAACTTCCAAAGACATTTTTCAATAATATAGTTTCCGAGACATTCAGTTCCCGCCCATTATAGCCCCCGGGGCTTCATTCTGAACAACGGCACACAGTTCCGTCTCCCGGGTGCCGGCGCGGCAGGTCGTATTCTTGAGGGGAGCCCACCTCACTATGAGTTCAGCAGACCGGTGTGTTCCGTGACAATCTCTCGAATTTCTGAGTGCCGCCTATGGGGGCGCCGCGAGAGTGCAGCCCGTCGTGAGTAATCATGCAGTGGTCGGTTGCGCTCTTGCTCCATCAATGCATCCCGAAAGCAGTGATTATTTGTTCTCTTATTGCACTCAGGGTTATCTGGTTTCATTATAGCCCCCCCTCCAGTATTTGCGTATTACCACCAAAGGCCGCTTGCCCACCATCTCCGCGGCGGCTCAAGCGGCCCATCATGATGCAAATGGAGTATGCCCGTCACTTCCGTACGGCGATAACCATTATTTCTATAGCAGCGCTTTTAGGAAGAGCCCCTACTTCATACACCGCCCGCGCCGGGTAAGGTTCGGAAAAAAACGATGCATACACCTCGTTAACTTCAGCATAATCACTGATACTGTTCAGCAACACCGTCACCATTACGGCATCGTCCATCGCCAAACCGGCCGCTTCAAGTATATGTTGTACATTGCCCAAAGCCGTTTGCGCCTGATCTTTTGCAGATTCCCCCGCAAGTTCCATCGTTTGCGGATCAAGCCCAAGCTGACCGGATACATACACGAAACCGCCGGCCTCCACCGCCTGTGAATACGGCCCCAGCGCGCTCGGCGCATTAGCCGTCGAGATAACCTGTTTCATCTTTTGATCTCCTTAGTACCTTCAATTTGGCCATTTAGTCGGAATACGCCATGCCGTTTATTAAACTTTCCGCCACCACTCACTTTGAGCACTCTAAGCACACCGGCCACCTCGACAATGTTGGCCGCATTCACGCCCGAAGAAACAAGCTTTCCGAGCGGATGGCATTTAATTTCATCGGTGCCTTACAACCCCAAAACCTTGGTACTTTGCCCTATCGTCTTACGGAATAGCAGGTAGCCAAATCCTTAGAGCATTTTTCCCGCGCGGCGTCGCTACACATCTCCCCTTTTTAAAACTATTGATGTATTAATGCCGCCAAAGCCGAATGAATTGCTTAGTGCGGTAGTGATTCGGTGGTCGATCGCCTCTCGCCCGCAAAAACGCAACTCCTTTTGAACCGGTTCTTCGAGGTTTTTGTTTGGATGAAGGAACCCTTCGTGCATCTGAAGGACCGTGGCGACCGCTTCTACAACCCCCGCCGAATAAAGGCAATGCCCCGTGAGGCCTTTTGTGGCATTTAGCCAGACCCTTGGTGCTTGGCTTTTGAATACCTGACGTATAGCCTCGGCCTCCGTTTTATCACCAAGGGGGGATGAGCTTCCATGGGTATTGACATAGTCAATATTTTCAAGTGAACATCCACTGCTTTCGACGGCGGTGTGCATGGCCCGCACTTCACCTTCAAGGCTCGGATTGGAAGAACTGTTTCCGTCAAGGTTCACCGCCACGCCGGCTATTTCAACCGCGGGCGCCGCTCCCCGCCGCACGGCATGTTCCGTTGACTCCAGAATCAAGCATGCTCCAGCCTGTCCGTAAATAAAACCTTCATGTTGAACATCGAAGGGTCGACAAGCATGCTCAGGCTTATCGTAGAATGCCTTACCACCCATCGCCCCCATATTATAAAAACCCTGTATATCCATTGGCGACGGATCGGCAACGATCCCAGCAACAATGCACACATCGGCGTGCCCCTCGCCAACCATCCGGTAGCCATGTATAATCCCGACATTTCCCGTCGCCGAAGCGCCGCCGACAACCGCCCCTTCGCCTTTGATGTTAAATATTTCACTCAAAACGCCGATATAATTGGAATCAAGAAACTCAAGTCCGTAACGCGGCGAAAGATATATCGGTTTTTCTAAAAAGCGCGGCATCAGCTCATATTGAAAATTCTGTGTCGCATTCTGACCGGCAATGATTACACCAATCTTTTCCGGTTCCGGGGGAGAAGAGAAAAAACCGGCCCACTCCCATGCCTCCAGTGCGGAAAGAATAGTAACTTGAACAGTAAATGGCCCCCGACGTCCCAGCCGTTCGGCACGCCTAAGCGTTTCTTCCGGCACGTCGCGATAGCTTCGCACTTGGTCACTAAATACCATATCCCGAATTTCCGCCGAGATGGTTGCGGATAGTTCGGGTGTGCGTTTGCGGCTCATTTTAGCGATGCCGGATTTTCCGTCCCTAAGTGATTTTAAAAATGCGGGGATAGATTCACCAATGGATGAGACAATCCCCATGCCGGTTACTCCAACGCTGCGTGCCATGAGGCCTTCGTTTCCTTTCGCATAACCATGTTTTTAGCGGCGAGATACTCACATTGTGCGATTGATAGTCAGCTCTTTATGCCGGCAATACAATTTTCGCTTAACACCTCAACCAATCCTTCTATATTACCTACTTTGGCAAAAGTCATCTGCGGAAGCTCAAGCCCCAGCTCTTCCATCGATCTGGTGGTCACTTCCATGCGGTCGATGGAATTCGCACCCAAGTCTTTTAAACTTTTTTCCATGGAAATTTGTTCGGACTCCACATCGGGAAGAATTTCCATAACGACCTTCTTTACCACATCAAAAACTTGTTCCTTTGTCACAATGATTCTCCCGGGCTAAATATTTACACCATTGGAATGCATGGATTGCCATTATAAAAAAAATGCATTATCCGTGTTGTTAAAAATGGGATCCAAAAAAACCTCAGTATACCCTCTCGGCATTAAGATTTTGCATAAGTGTGCGGAATGTATGCATATCATTACCGAACTGATTGATCATTTGAAGCGAAACCGATCCGGCGTCGGCGGGAAGCAAATACTTAACCAGCGTTGCCAACACACCGCTGGGGCCTGCATCGATGAACAAAAAATCATCCATTCGCAGAGTCTGCTTTACTGTTGCCTCAAAATCCACCGGACATCGAATGACATTCCATAAATAATCGGCACCAAACGTAGTCACCGTCTTCTTTTGGTACGCTGATATGACCGGAATCTCGAGTTCGCCCGGTTCTATTCGCTTTACAAGCCGCCTGAAATCACCTTCAATCGGGTCTATCATTTCGGTATGGAATCCAAACTTGACCGGCAGCTTTTGAAAGGCAATGGTTTGTTTTTTAAGTGATACACAAAGATTCCGAATAGTTTCGGGTTCGCCGCATACGACAAAATTATCGACCATATTTTTTCCGGTAACCCAACAGGAACGAAACATCGCCGGCTGTGTGGATACGATAGGAAAAGGCGCCATTATCGCGAGCATTTCCGCCGGTGGTGTTTTATCCTCTACAAGCCGGGCAAGGCCGGTAACAAGCTCAATACCGCTTTCCAGGGATATCGCCCGCGCTACTACGGATGCAACTATCTCACCCAGACTATACCCGAGTAGATAATCCGGTTTGACCCCCTCTTCCAAAAGCACCTGCGCGAGACTGTACTGAACACACAGAAGCGCCGGATTTGTGTATAAAAGGCGGTCGAACGGTTCGCTTTTCCCCCCACCTTCATAGATCACTTCAGTCAGAGGATTCCCGACGTACGGCGCCGCCATTTCATTACAATGGTCCATCCAGTAAGCGAATCGGTCATATTTTTTGTATAATTCTTCGGCCATGCGATAGTACTGCGCTCCCTGGCCGGAAAACATGAAAACGACATTTTTATTCATATAGTTTTTCCTGGATTACCTGTCATGCTAAGCGAAACTATACAAGCATGCAATTTGTTTCCTTTACGGTTCAACACTCACCTATTTAGGACAACCCTATTACGCTTAAGTACCGAACAAGGTTTTTAAACGCTCTTTTACCTCAGGCTGATGAAAGGTCTTATCGTGCATAATGCTTTCTTTTTCGATGACACCCGCAAGGCCTTCCCGTAAATGCGCGACAAGGTGATCCTTGAGTGTGACCAAAGACAAACGAGGCTTTTCGGCTATTGATTGAGCAAGTTCCAGTGCATAGCCCAGTACATCAGATCGGGGAATGACGGGAAACGGAATGCCGCGTTTTTGTAGTTCGGCTCCCCGGTAGGTTCGTGCGGCGATAAGCATTTCCTGAGCCAAGGCTATTCCCAGTTTTTGGGGAAGGATGAACGTCGAGCCCATGCCGGGAGTAAATCCGTATTTCATGAAATTCGTAGTGTAAACGCTTTCACGACTGAATACGACAAAATCAGCGAACATCCCCATTGCAAATCCGCCACCGATCCCGTGGCCTTGCATGGCTGATATGACCGGTACCGGACAATTCAAAGCCAAACTGTAAAGATCCGCATCGGTAAAACTTAACTTTCCCTCATAAATTGACAATAAGCTTTCCTGCGTGCCGCCGCTGGCGAAATAGGTGTCATACCCGGTTAAAATGACGGCTTTATGGCGGTCTTGCTCTTTAATGG
>WJJU01000412.1 GCA_014729595.1 Chitinivibrionales bacterium | reverse complement strand
TGTTTTTTTTTTTTTTTTTTTTGAACAGCACGGCAAAGCCATGGCATGTTTGTCAATCTTCTATCATGATTGATCTTGAGCATATTTTGAACATTCATCCATTCACTCAACAACCTCATCGGTGTCCTTCTCGATTATTTCCGTCGAAGATGTTTCATCAGTTGAAGGCTGTTGCTTTGGGGTTCTATCCTTCATCATTTTCTTTTTCGGAAAGAAATCGATATCACCAAGAATGCTTATACCAAATGTTGTCTCGTCACGCCATTGCCCACGCCTAGCCGGGCTTCCCCCTTCCCTTTCGTATATCTCCGATTCAACACTTTCGACGAACAGGTTGGGGCGAAGGTGATAGCGGTCAAAAAAGCGATTGATACCTTTAATTTTCTCTGCCGCTTGGGTATCGAATAAAGACATACAGCGTATAGCAATATCCAATGTTTTCTGAAAATTGAATCGCGTCACCGTTCCCTCGGTTCGCTCCCAGCGAAAACCATCAGGATCATCCATTTCTCCGCGCAAAACCGAAAAGAATGGGGTGATATTGATTTGGCATCCTCGATGTTCTATGTATTCCCGAGAAACTACCGAATATTCCCGCTCCTGCACATAAGTGAACCCCAATAGTCCTAAGATACTCAAACCAATAGAACCACCATACCACCTTTGAAGTGGTAATGGATCAGCTCCCTCTGCATTGCGGGTGTAGCTTATTGAGTCTTGTGGAAAGGAATGAATCGCAAAGCCCACAGCGGGATGGAGATCCAAAATACCATAAAGACTGAGCTCTTTCTCGATTCTCAAACCAAAATCCAGTACCTGCGCTTGAGCAGTTCCCTCATCGCCCGTGCCATAGCCTGGGGCAAGACGGGAATCAACGTCTTTGACAGCGAGTCCGACAGATACCATATCCCAAAATCGAATCCCCGCTGCGTAGGTTTTCACCATTTCGGAGCTCTTGGTTGTTGCCACACTATCACCATCCATATCGGTCAATTCGATCGTGCCAAAGTTGATAAAATTGGTGTGACGAGCAAATCCGAGGTCTATTACGCCTAAAATATCGCTGAGAAACAGTGCGGTTACTGTATCGGCATGCCAAAGGTCCGGAATTTTGAACGCAGGAAATAGAGTTTCATAAAATGTGGAGCGAATGAACTGTACTTCATTATGCTCACCAATCGCGGGCAATGAAGCGGGATTCCAGAAAACGCTGTATACATTCTCTGCCAAAGAAACTCCCGATTCACCCAGACCGCAATTTTCTGCTCCCACCGGAAATACCAAGGTAATAACTGATGATTCGCCTACCGCATGACTCTTCCCTGCGACTAACATGATTGCAGCTAAAAAGGTCAAGATCCTTCGGTGATTCATTTCTTTTCTTCTCCAGCTAAATAACAAAAACACGCTACCTCAATTCATGGGCACCTACCGTTTGCGACCAAATATACCTTCTCCATTTTCACGTTTCCATACCTTTTTGAGCCGAAATCAACCATCATTCTCATTATCACCTACCAAATTAGCCAGAAGTGCCACGAATATGAACACCTGTCCTCATCTACATTAGATGATCCCTCTGTTTCGGAGTGACCCCTTTATTTAAAGGTGCGAACCCGCTTTTTGGCGTATGCATACTTCGGTACGATAAGCTACAAGCTCCCTTCGGGCTCTACATACAGTCAACTAATTATCAATGTGCGGTTGCCGGTAATTATTTATGTACGAGTCGGAAGGCGCGACGGTATATGGGGTCGAAGCTGGTATGTAAGAACCTTGAAAGGGGCAACAAAGATGCGGCATACAAAGCCGAATCAAATTGAAACGGCAATTTCTTTGTTGTATTTTGATCAACGGTTTTTTTGCAAAAACGTCCTATTAGTGCCTATAATGATACCGAACTCCAGTATATGCCCCCGGTAAACAAACTCGTCGGCCCCGTCACCGTCGAGATCGACGGCGTAAGCGTCATCATTTCCGGAATAGAAGTCCGAAACGCTTATGGAAATTGATTTTGAGGTCGTGCCGAGAGAGTAGTTATAGACGGAAAAATAGGTCTTGTTGGATTCGGCGTCATGCCACTCGCAGAGTACGTCCCGCAGTCCGTCTCCGTTGAAATCTCCCGGCCATGACGTATCTATCACACACGTCGGGGGGATATCGGCTGGTCTGGGAATGGGTGCGATTACCTGCGCGTTAATGCTCAACGCCGAACATGCAAGTATTGATACCGTCAAGATAAAAGCTCTCATAGGGAGTCCCTTTCGCGGAACGAGATTGAAACTTTTAGCATCGTTATGCGGCACCGGGGTCTACATTGAACGAGAGTGATATACTTATCCTTTAAAAACAAACTAACCCGCGGGAGGGTTTGGAGGCAAGAAATGGATACGTCGGCTCCACGGTATTCGATTGGGCATATAAACCTGAATGCAACGTAAGTCTTTGTCGCTTCGTTCTTTGTCGGTGTACAGCGGTATACGCTAGTCCACGAACCGAAGAGTCCCCGAAAAAACATACCGTCGCTTGTTGCCGTTGCGGAGCACCAATCGCCCGTCGGGTTCCACCGTCTCTACAATGCCGCCAATGCGGTCGGTCGCGGCAAGTCGCCCTACACCATAAAGCAGGTCCAGGTACTCGGCGTGAGCGTTATCTTGATCCATCGTATGGATGCCGTGATATTCCGTAAGAATATGCACAAGAAGGGAAAGGAGGTCGTAGGTGGATCCGGTTTCGGTTGTCAGCGAAGTTGCGATCGTTTGAAGCTCTTCGGGGAATTGGGTACGTCGGATATTAACATTGAGGCCAAAGCCGACAATGAGTATGGGGGGAGTGCGTCCGGGGTTTTCGAGGAGAATACCGCAGATTTTTCCGTGGCCCCAGTAGATGTCGTTGGGCCACTTTATCGCTACGGGCGCGTTGGGTGCTACCGAGCGGATAGCCCGACAGAGGGCGAGGCAGAGGGCGCGGTTGATAATGAAATGTTTGCCGACATCGTTCATCGGGACGGCTATGCTTGCCCATAAACCACCATCGACATCAGAAAAAAAATCCCGCCCATGCCGTCCGCGACCCTTTGTCTGGCGCAGTGCCCAGAATACGTGAAGGCCGGTCGGGGAGGAGGGGCACAGAGTTGCGGCTTGCGTGTTCGTAGAGTCCGTCTCGTTAAAAAACCAACAACGCTCGACAAAATCCAAGGTTTCGACCGCGTATATGCTATTATGCGAATGCATGGTGTGCTGGTCTGCCGTTTGGAGTTGATCTCATAGTCGCACGGCAACGCTTTTGAGAAGAGCGGAAT
>WJJU01000411.1 GCA_014729595.1 Chitinivibrionales bacterium | reverse complement strand
CTCCTGGAGGGATACGGAACGACCGAAACTTCGCCGGTTATATCGACCAACACTCCCAAAAACAACCGACCGGGCAGCATCGGCAAAGCGCTTCCCGGTGCAACGGTCAGGATCGCCGACCTGGAGAGCGGTACCCCTCTGCCGCCGGACCAAGAGGGCAAGATTCTGGTAAAAGGTGACTTGGTAATGAAAGGCTACTACGGCGACATAGAAGAAACATCGCTTCGTATCAAAAACGGTTGGTACGACACAGGCGATATGGGTATGATCGACCATGACGGATACCTGTGGCATCGCGGCCGTCTGAAACGATTCGTCAAAATCGGCGGCGAAATGGTATCATTGGTTAAGACCGAAAGCGTGCTTGAAGAAGTGCTGCCCGAGGGGGTTGATTGCTGTGTGGTCGAGCTACCGGACAGAAGCAAGGGTGCGAAACTGGCGGTTGCCGTCACGGCGAAAATCGACGAAAAGGCTACGATAAAGAAATTGGCCGAACGTCTGCCGCCCATTGCCGTTCCCCGGACGTTTATCACATTCGAGGAGCTACCCAAAATGGGAAGCGGCAAAGTGGACTTTCGTACCACCATGAGCATGGTACGGGAACGTATTGCCTCTTCATAAGCATATCGCTTCGATGGAATAACATAACTACTCAAAAAATTGCATATTCCTATTCAACGTGTGTTATTTTGCCTAAGAGCGATCATATTCGCGCAGCATGGGTGCCGGCCTTCGCTAAGCCGGGAAAAATGGGAAAGCGAATTATGTCTCAACGCAAACTACACCTCCACAGTGAGCCCGAAATCCATGATGCCACGCTTCTTATCGGGCTGTCAGGATGGATGAACGGGGGCGATGTGTCGACGGGTACGATCGAGTATCTTTCGGAAACGCTTCAAGCCGAAGAGTTGGCGCATATCGATCCCGAGGGGTTTTACATCTATAGTTTCCCCGGTTCCATGGAGGTTACCGCCATGTTCCGTCCCCACGCCAGGATTGCGGATGGATTGGTGCGTGAATACACGCCGCCCGAAAATGTCTTCTCCTCGATTCCCGAAAAAAATTTAATTCTATTCGAGGGAAAAGAGCCAAACATGGGCTGGGAGGAATATGCGGATTGCGTATTCTCCATGTGTAAGGTTTTCGACATACAAAGAATTTTTTTTATTGGTAGCGTAGCCGGCGCAACTCCTCATACCCGAGAGCCTCGGGTAGCCTTTTCGGCCTCGACCGGACCGCTTCGTAACAAGCTCAAGGACATGGGACTCAGACCAACTTCGTATGAAGGTCCCGCGAGCATAAGTACCTACCTGACATCACGCGCCCCTCGCGAGCATATCGCCCAGGCCAACCTCGTAGCCGAAATCCCCGCATACGTTCAAGGATATAACCCTCGTTCCGTAGAGACGATGGTTAAACTCATCGCTCGCCTCCTCGATTTCCACATCTCTCTGGACGCGCTTCGCTCCGCGGCCTCGCTCTACGAAAAGAAGATCTCGGAACTGGTGGCCGAAGAAACCGATCTTGCCGAAAAAGTCAGCAAGCTGGAAAGAGATTACGACACCGAAGAATTTGACCGGGAAATGACCGATCTCGACGATTGGTCGGGCGAACAGGGATTGAAAGTGGATTGAGAAAGCCGGCGTGCTTCTCAGGGAGTATTATTTTCTTGCCGTGGGCATTTAGCGATAATGTAAGCGATTTTCGGTTAAGCGGAAGGAGTTCACAAAGCCCCATGAATTCATCTCTGTTCTCAGTTATTTGTCGCGTTCTCCTCCTCAGGCGCCGAATGAGCGAGGTGCTGTTTGCCGGCGCCGCCGTGGCGCTCTTCCATTCTCCGCCGCCGCGGGCTCAGACGCCCCCTTCTCCGCTGTCCAAAACCTACGTTGATACACTTATCCAACGCGCATTCTACAACTTCAACGAAGCCGTCAGTTTGACCAACGGGCAAGAGGCACGCCTCATGGAGGCGATTTCCGGCGCCAAGGCGGTATGCGGTAACTTAAAGCGCAAAGCAAAAGGAGATCCGAACGAACGGTACATATTGTGGAAAGTTGGAGAACTCGAAAACCATATCATTCTTGAAGAGCGCGACCTTGTTCTCAAGCGAATGCGGCGCGGAGCACAAAAAAAGAACAACATAATCAACGCGTTCAACGCCGAACTCGCGCGCGGCCGTCCGGATTTTTCCAAACTTGAAGGGTATCATACACGGATGGTCACGATTGATCGGAATAAAGCCGCGGAACTGCGGTATTCGATCCAACAGCGAGGCCGCAATCTCTCGACCACCATCACCAACGCCATGGAAAATGCCGTGATCCGCGGGGATATGGCTTCCATGCGCAGCGACATGGCCTATGTGACCACCAATGATCGCCACCTTTCGGTACCACTCGAAAAATACCGCCGGTTGGAGCGAAAGCTTAAAGCGCGCGCCAATCGGGAAAGGCTCAAGGCGGAACTCGACGAGCGTCTGGCGCGTGCATCGCTACTCACGGACGACGATCGGTTTGCCGAAGCATGGACCGTCATACAGCAGCTCCAGGAAAAAATCGCACGGGCCCGCACACAATTGGAGCCGCGCACCGCTTACCGATTCGATGTGGAGATCGGTAATCTGGCGGAGCGAATCAACACAAAGGAGGATTCGCTCATGGAAGTTAATCTGCGCGTTCTTCGCGAGGAAGGTCCCGACCAAGCCATTGACTACCTCGACAAGGTACTTCGGGAGTGCGGCGTATCGCTATTGAAAGTGGCTCGTGTCGACAGTGCCATAATCGCCGTCGCAGGGCCGCAACGTGGTATTCACGACGATGCTATTGAACGAGAGCTTGGAGAGTTAACACGGCATAGCCAAACCGGCGATTTCACGCTCGAAAGCGCCCGGCAACTGGCGGCGAGAAAGATTCAGCAACGCGCCGACAGCTTACGAGCCATTGCGG
>WJJU01000410.1 GCA_014729595.1 Chitinivibrionales bacterium | reverse complement strand
TCCCAAAGCTCATCGAAAACCCCCGTATGTGCAACATACCCTCTTCCCGGCCAGGCAACTAATCGTCGCTCCAATGCGGCATGAGTTGCATGCGCGAGTGCATCGAAGGGTTTTTCCGGTGCTCCAACCGCAACGGCACATTTGGCGAACGCGCCCATAAACGAGGAACACCACTGAGAGTCAGTGACAACATGTATTTCTATTTTGCGGGCGTCGGCTTTGAGTGCCTGGGGTTCATAATATCGAAATTTTTGAATGGTTGCACCTATCATGCCGGATTCCCCCTTGACCGCGACAAAGGGCAATGTAGCGAATCCACCGCTATGGTTTTGAGTGCCGACATCCATCGTATACGTCGGCGGCTCTTTCATACGGGTGCGCAAACGTTGCTTTAATGTACAACCAGTGCCGCTGCCTAAGGAAGAGGATAAGCTTTTTTGCTTCTCCGCCGCGACATATCCCAGTTCCTCGCCGCCTAAATTCAGCGGGAGCGTCAAGTGGGCGCCCCGCATTTTAACAAGCAATCCTTTGTCCCAAACATCGAGATTCCGATCTCCGTTCTTCGTACCGGGAAAAGAAAAGGAAAAGTCCAACTCGGCGGCGGCACCGTCGGCATGGAAAGAGTATCGGAGGGTGTATTTCCAGGGGATGTTCGAATATGGGGGATTGCTGAAATGGCCCGACAGTCTAACGGTTACGAAAAGAGGTCCCTGGTGCTCGATTGCGATTGAATCGGGCGGTTGCGCAACCATGAGCGGCTTACCGTCTACGTGTAACACCGCTTCACCGGAAGACTCGACAAGATTCGTTTCGGGTGCCCGGGATAACGAAATGCGGTTGAATATGTTAAGTCGGCGCTTACTAATTTCAAAAACGGCGACGCCCGTGTTGACGGTCAATGCATCTTCGGTTTCATCAAATATGAGTGAGGTCCCCCGAATCCGCTGCGTTCCCGCAACCAGTTTGTATGCTTTTTCTTCAAATGCGTCAACATCGGCCGGAAAGGATACCAACAGCCACTTAATGGGGTTGCCGCCGTCAATTCCCCCCGCCCAACGTGCCAGAATTTCGAACTGGGCGTCAACATTGTTACCCTCGGAATCTACTAGTCGAATGTTGTTTGTATTCCTGACGTTCAATAGCCGAGATATAGGAATGCCGTTGTGCACCATTTCCCGGTTCCTGGAGAAACCTAGGGTCTCCTTAACCGAAAGGCCTATTTCATTTGAGAATGACGGGGCCAAGAGTAGAATGATGCCAAACAACGCCCGATACACCCTGATCGTTTTGTTTGCCATAGATCTCATTCCTAACCTCCAGGCCGATTGGTTGTCGGGATCATGCCGGCGCATAATCCTTTACATCGTATTAAAAAATGTTAACAAATTACGAAATATCGAACAATTGGAGCTTTCGGCTCACGGAGCGGCCAATATTTTTTGAGACCGGTCCTTCCAAGGCGGGTATCAAACAAAATTTCCGCTACTCGCCGGCGACTCGCCGTCAGGATTTTTTTTTGTTTCCCTCTATTGTAATCCACCGATAGTATGGAACGATAGTAATCGGTTTCACGGCATATATACATTCTAACATTGCGTAAGGCAACCGCGCAACAGCTTTGCATCGCTTATCGGCAACTATTCGGAGTGTTTGTCGACAAAACCTATTTTGGCAATGAGGGGATGAGTGCGGGAATAATTAGGCCCGTAGGGGGCGGAATTTTTTGCCGCTTAACGACGATGGGATCCTTACCGCGGCCGATTGTGGAGAATCGGCGTAGAATCGCCTTTCTTTGAAAGCATTCTCTTCCTCGACCGTGACGTTGGGAGCACAGGCTCACGCTGCGCCGTATTGAGTTACTTTCATTTCCTTTTCACCGGAACGGGCGTAGCTATTGGATGTGCGGGAGGCGAGTGTAGGTCGCCGCACACCCGTAGGGCGTTGCGCAAAACCAAGCGCCTTGGAGCCGTGTCCGAGCTGAGCTGCTACCAAGGCCTTCTCACTCGGCCTTCGCGGCGTAGCTCATTATGAAAGCAAATCCTAAAAACTATGCGTACCCCCGAATTCGTCGCACACCGCTCCATACCGTTGCTCGTATGCGTGCTTTATCTTGAGGGGTAATGAAACCCAGCCGCCAAGCGACGGCTCCGAGCAGAGTCCAATATACGAAAGCCGTCCCCAAAGGAAATATCCTGCCGTAATGTACAGGCAAAAGGCTCTTGGCGTAATAAAACCCGAGATAAAGCAAAGCGGAAACCAGACATAATCGCGCCAGAAAGCCCCACGGCATCAAATGAGCAAGCGACGTGTTGGTGAACCTTGCGATAAAAAACAAGCATCCCGCATTGGAAAACAACGAGGCTATAACCGTCGCAAGCGCGGCGCCGTTTATGCCTATAAACTTCACTAATGCAATGCTGAGAACGGCGTTAACCGCCAGGGAACCGATGGATAAATAAAATACAAGATCGGTTCTTCCCATCGCTTGGAGTATAGTATTGTAGGCATAAAGCTCCAAGGGTATAAGAAAAAGGTAAATTTTGAAAATCGGGACGCTTTCGAGGTAATCGCTGGAATAGAGAAGAATGATGACATCTTTTCCTATCAGCAAAAAACCGAAAAAAACGGGTATTGAGAATGCCGCCAGGCGCCGAATTTCTTCGTGCAGAGAATTCACTATCCCTTCGTGGCGCCGCTCCTTGTGCATTTTAACAAAATGCGGCATGAGCATGTTTGCGGTATTGTAGACTAC
>WJJU01000039.1 GCA_014729595.1 Chitinivibrionales bacterium | reverse complement strand
TCGAAAAAATAACGAAAATTCAAGTTAACGATCGTTCGTCTCCTTCTCCACCCCGAAGACGGAGAAAAAAAGGCCGGCACCGCAAAGGCTTCATTATCCGGCTTTTCGCCTCTCTTCGAATAGTAACGTTTGGGAGGGAGAGAGGTTGTGCCTGCATTTTTTTTTGTGTGCTTTTGTGTTGCATGAAGGCGGCTGCGGGAACGGTCTGCTGTGGGGAACAGTCCCAATAGCTCGGGGCGCGCACTGCTTATCCCACCGCATTCATTCTTTTCGACTTTCGCCACCTTTGTTCAATCACATTGAGTGAACCCGGGGACTACATTCTCACTTCCTTGCCGCGCGACGACGGCGGCGACCGAGCGGCTGCTTCGTTCCGATGAATTGATATCGCCGTTTGCCAGAGGCCCGACCGAACCATACGTTTGAATGGCATTTCCACTCGCATCCCGGCAGTTGGAGACACTGACGGCATAATAAGCTCCGCCCTCGCTCGATCCGTGGGTGTAATCGAAGGCGGGTACTGAAACATGAATACGATATGTTCTAGCCGAGATCCATCGTGAACGGTCACCGCCCGGCAGTACGGTTTCGAGTGGCGCGGGGGGATTGGCGCCGCCGAAAGGACCGTAGAAAAACGAGATGGACGGCGCCGTGCCCGACGGGTCCATATCTTCGGGAAATGTCACTTCGATGTACCCCGTGTCCGTCGGTCCTTCCCCCGACGCATTATCGAATCCAATGTTCTCCGTGACTTGTACGCCGCCTTTTGACGGTGTATGACAGTTTGCCGCGGTAACAAAGTCGCTGTCACAGGGGGCTACATTATCGACGAAGGCGAGGGGTTCGGACCATCTCCCCGTCTGCCCGCGCAGTGGATCGGCCGCTCCGAGGTATGGTCGAACCCGAATAAGTATCCGTGAAGAATCATTGAAAAGATTCGCATTGTTGAGGTAGAAGCTACCGCCTCCGTCGGGATCGGCGGTCAGGAGCAAAGAGTATACCGGTTCTCCGGTGAGGTTAAGCTCGGTATTGTTGATTCTAGCAAGTGACGCATTCGATTGTGTCCATGAGGTTGACTGGATGGTTTGGCGAAGATCGTACCAGGCGGTGGAATCGCCGTAGCGCGCGACCTTGCGCACTTGTATTTGATACCCTTCGACGGAATCGCCGTGGTTTTGGTTCCACGCCGCTTCAGTCAGGCGGAATTTCAACGAGACTTCACTGACGGTATTCGCGGGGCCGACTACGGCGGAGTATCGCATCGCGGCGGAGGCTCCAAGGCGCGCACCCGCAACGTGAGGGGTGGTGTTGGAATCGGAAGCGATGTTGACGGCAAGTCCTCGAATGTCGGGTGCCTCGGTTCTGAACGGCGAATTCAGCAATCCGTCGCCCACGGCATTCCCACTGAAAGTGCCGCCGTCCCGGTCGATCGGTCTTGCTCCGGCGATTCCATCACCCGGAATACTTTCCATCCAAACGAAATACCCTTTGCCGACACGTAGCGGCGTAGCGGGGTGTATGCTGATACCGGATCCACCGTCAATGAAACCGATATGACACGGCAATCTAATACCTGATTGTTCTTCTTCGATTCCCGCGAAAACAGTTGGGTCGACGGCCAACATAGCTGCGGTGTCAAGCCGTCGGTTGAACGTCACTTCGACCATACCGTCGGTCGGGAAAGTGTCGATCGGTGATTCGCTCGGGTCGATCGCGCTGGAACGGTCGTGGTTGGGTAGGAGATTCGAAGAAACGGCGCAAAGCCCCTCTTCGGTGTGAATTTGAAGGCGATCGTTGGACGAGCCCAGCTTGAATGCACGCTCGCCGTCGATAGTGGTCAAGTCGAAAGTGAGCGAATCGATCGCCCTCGTATTCGAGGCGTCGAAAGTATAGGCCGGTGATGCGTTGCAATTGGCCGAGGGTAGTGTGTCGAGAAGAAAAATGGTAGCGGTGGTGCGGGAAGAATCCCACCGCACCGCGGTTGATACCGGTCCCCCCGTGACGGCGGTCATGTTGACTCTGAAGACGACCGGTGCACTCCTGCTCGTATCGATAGCCTTCGTAAACGTTACGACCAGGCTGTCGTCAATGACCTTGAATTTGCGGAACCCCCCCGCCTCTTTGAGGTTGGTGGTCAGAACCTTGACACCGTCGGCCGTTCCCCAGGTTACGGCAAGTACATCCTTGCGCCGAATCCCATTCTCGAAAACGACATCGAAGTCAATACCATAGAGAGTGCCGGGCTCCAATCGCAATCCCGGCTTGTACACGATAGTGTCGCCCCGAATCGTAACATCACCAATAGACAGGTCCCGCGGAACGGCGGCATCTTTTACTTCGGAAACACCGGAGACTTTCGCGACGGGCACATTGGACACGACCATGACCGATTCGAGCATGCCGAAATCGTTTCGGACCGCTCCGAGAGGCCCCGTGGTATTTGTCCAGCGCATAAACCGCCGGCTTTCCGCCATCCGCACCGAAAACCCCATCGGCGTGGAATGCATTCCCGATTCGGTTTTCACGGCCACCCTAAACCCGACGGTTTCGCCGAAATCAAGCGCCAAACGAGTGTCCGGTACAACAAAAAGCGTATCGCGGCTTACCCATACGGCCGCATTGGTTGAAGGTCCGTTGCCGAATACCGTTTTGTCGGCGTCGGATTCCGACCACCGTATTTGAGAAAGATTTGTGTCGAGCGGCTCCGAGAAGGTAACCCACATGGTGTCGTAGAGATCAAAGTCGAATGCGGGTTGACCCGTCGAATCCCATGTATTGCTCGCCGTCGCAAAGACACCTTGCTCGGTCCTGAACCGCTTTGCTTCGTCAAAAACGAGATCAATTTTGTCTCCGGCCGTATCTTTGCCGCTGAGGGTAATGGTGATCAGAGAGTTGTAGGCGAAGTTTTTCACCGGGTTCACGAATACGGTATCACCG
>WJJU01000409.1 GCA_014729595.1 Chitinivibrionales bacterium | reverse complement strand
GTGCGGGATCCGGCGTAGAGGCGGCATGAACTCTGCACAGGCGTATGCAAGGAACGTGGGAACCTTACCGGCGATGTTAAGGGAGTAGCGCAAAGGGCGGGAAGACCGCAGGAGTGCAGAGTACCGATGCGCCGGTGAGGGGCGGAGAGTTCCGTAGTAGTGATGAAGCTGCTGTAATGGCGGTGGAGCGAAGGGGACTCGTTGTTCGGTTTCAACAATGTGTCAACCACTTGATGTGAGGAACACATCGAAGGAACAAAGCCATTTGAGATAGACAAGAAAGTTGTCTATCAGGCGTGGTTGCAGGTGAAGGCCAACCGTGGTGCTGCGGGAGTCGATGGACAGAGCATTGCAGACTTTGAGTGCAAACTTGAGGATAATCTGTACAAGCTCTGGAACCGGATGAGTTCTGGCAGTTATCATCCCAAGCCGGTGCGCTTGTGTCCGATCCCCAAGCGGGGTGGCGGAGAACGAGTGCTGGGGATACCGACAGTGACAGACAGAGTTGCCCAGATGGTGGGAGTTCTGTATATGTCACCGAGAGTAGAGCCGCGCTTTCATCCGGACTCGTATGGGTATCAAACAGGCAAGTCGGCGCATGATGCAGTGGGAACGGCCCGTGAGCGCTGCTGGCGGTACAACTGGGTGATTGACATGGATATCAGGAGCTACTTTGCTACCATCAATCATGAGCTACTACTCAAGGCGGTGCGACGACATGTAACGGAGAAATGGTTGCTGCTTTACATCGAGCGCTGGTTAGCAGTGTCGGGGCCAGGCAGCACAGGGGAACAGCAGCAGCGCGATGGCTGAACAACAAGAGCCGTGTGAATCGAGAGATTCAAGCACGATTCCGTGAGCGGCTGCGGGGGAAGTTCCTGTGGTCTACTCGACCCCAAAAAAAGAACCCCCGACCATCGGCCGGGGGTATTAACGAGGAACAAGCTGAATTGTCTTAAAAATTATAACATATCTAACTTTACAATTTGCGCAAGCGCGGCGCTAAATTGCTTTGACTTTTCCGGGTTTCCCTTTGCCTTCTCCGATTCCAACGATCGACGTGCCGCGTGCGGTCTTTCGGCTCAGCGCGTTTTTCTCAATCCAAGACCCCGTTTCTATCGGGGCCGGATACGGTACGGACGTTGAATTGCGGCCGGTGAGCATTCGCAGGGCCGACCGCAGGAGTTCCATGAACCCAGTTAACTCCGCTTCAAACTCAAGGGGGGATACATTCTGCATGTCCAAAATTCTTTTCAGCGCGAGCGTTTCCGTCCTTGGCGTATTCAACCCACCTTCACACGTACAAGCCGTCTTAATTCCACACTCCCTGAGTGTGGGCCATCGTTCTTCGGAGCAAACACCGCTGGGGTAACAGAAATGTTCCATGTTATAACCCACAATCGGCTCAAGAAACTCACGGTTTTTGTCTATTTCTTCTCGAATATTTTGCTTTTCTTCGGGCATTCTATGTCTGTGAGTATGTAATTGAATGTCCACACGGTTGGCGGCCATTTCACGTATTTCGTTTGCTTTGAGCAGATCAAACAGCCTTTCTTTGGTTATGCCGTCGAGGTCGATTTCAAGCGCGTCCGCTACACTTCGCAGGAGTTCGCGTCGGCCTTTTTCATTCAATATCGATTCCCCGTAATCGATAAGCCGCCACATGTCGTGTCGTCCCAATATTCCTTTTGTTTTGATTACCGCGGGATAATTGGGGTGAAACTTTGGAAGCCGGAAATGACCGTGATGAGTTTTCCAAAACAGGTATTGCAATGCAATACGAAAAATAGGTCCGTTATGCTTTACATAATAAGATGTTACGAAGAGGGTGGCCGGAATTCCCCGTCGTGCAAGGATAGGATATGCGATCTTGTGTACGTTATAGAAACCGTCGTCGATGGTGATCACGAGTGAGTTGGGCTTCAAGGCGCCTCTCGTCAATTGATCGGCGGCGTCCGCGAGGGGCAATATATGAAATCCGTAAGCTTCGATCTTGTCGAGTCTCCGCATGAACAGTCTGGGTGATATGAACAAACCCGGCCGAAACAGGTGTTCATCCCGTTGGGAAAAACCGTGATAGCAGAGAATGCGAAGTGATCGTTTAGTTATGATGCGAGACACCCAAAATAAACCTAGGCTTTTGCAAAGATATAAAACTGCGTTTCGAATATTTTTGGTGATAATTCGAGAAGAGAACCGTGCCATTCGCTGACTCCTTTGCTCTTGAGTCGATGGGTGTGTCGGAGTTGACGTCGCCCTACGTGATATGGCGCGGGCAGTGAGGAAGCGCGCCGGTTTTTGCGGTGGATTTACGATCTGAGAAATTAATGATTTATAATCCCCATCGTTGCATAATAATCTGTTCG
>WJJU01000408.1 GCA_014729595.1 Chitinivibrionales bacterium | reverse complement strand
TTACGACAACATTGTCGACCCCCTGGATATCGCCGAGATGGGGATTGAGGAAGCGGAAAAAAAATATTTGGGGAAGGTGGTGACGTTTAAGGGGTTGTCGGTGTTCCAGAATGGACCAAGAGCGCGGTGGGATGCGCATGAGAATGCGTGTATGGCTTCATTTGAAGATGATCAAGCGAGATATCAACACAAGCCCAATGATATCCTTATCGTATTCGTTGGTGCTTGGTTCAATTTTTCCGATGAAGAGATTCTCCATAGGGCGCAAGTTTATCAATGGGAAGGTATCACTGATTCACTACTCGCGAGTGCACCGAATGTAGATGTAGATATCGATGTGTGTCAAATTTGTTCCAGATTACCCGAAAATGTGTCCTGCAATTTTGAAAGTGACAGCCTCTATATTTCAGGGCAGATAGTTCATTTTGAACCGAAAAAGCATCATTTTGGAACAGATCTATCCATTGATATCGTCCCTATTGGAGTACGTTTCTAAACATTCATATTATGCGGCGAAAGTATACTTCTGGCTTCTGTTTTGTTGATGGCATATTGTTTGGGTTTAGCATGCCTTTCTTATCATCAATGAGGCTTATGATCGGACACAACTTGTAATCCGCTTCCTTTCTGATGAGTGAAGCGGTTTTCTCAAATAGATCGCTTTTTACTGCAAACTTTGAAGTGTCAATACGAATATATCCCTTTACTCTTTTCGCGTCCGTTTCTTGTGAAAAATCACTTGTCAGCTTAAAGCGATTCCAAAGCATTCCATTGTAATGTGCTTCATCAGAAGCGCTTCCTGACGGATCATATTCATAAAAAGCGAGCCATAGCGCCTCATCCATAAATCTGTCCAGGGTAATCTCAAGAAATATAGTCGATTTTTTACCGATGACTTCCTGATTCGGGATTGTCACATATTGACCGGTTTCGAATCTGCAGAACCGGTAAGTGGAGATTACCGGTTTAACAAGGTTGAGCTGGTATACATCGCGCAAGTTACTTGGCGTATATGAGGTGAATTCGATTTTGGGGTCCCAGCCTACCTTGCCGGTACTTACCAGTTCCTCAATTACATTTACAAATTGCGCGTGCATTTTTTCGCTACTGGAACTTAGCCCCAGAGCGTGGGTATATTTGCCCTTTTCTTCTTTTGATTGGCTTTCACCTATCGAAAAATATAGCTTACACCAAACATAAGAATTCTCACCTTCCGTTTCACACCATGTTTCAAGACCTTTGGCAAATGTACCCGGTAACGCAGCGTTCAAGCTTTTGATCTGAGAACTTAGCCTGAAATCAATAGTGGCGGTAGCATCGAGTTTGTCGCCGCCAGTAAAGGGCAGTTTGAATAGTATTGGTTCGCCTAAGCAATACAAATGATCGGGATTCGGGGATTCAATAATAAAATATCTATCCGGCGTAATCTCCCCCCAGTTCCAATGAACCGGCTCCTCAAAAAACTTCACCCCTTTCTCCCCAAACAGGTCCACCTCGCCGGGAATGGTCAAGGCAAGCGTCCCGAGCTTGGCCAGCTCTCCCTTGACCAGCTCCAGATCAAACACCCGGAACAAGGCTAATTGGCAGAACGTGCGTACTTGTGCCTGGAGATTGATGCCGTTGGTGTTGTTGCTGGACAGTTTGATCTCGTGCTCGAGGGTGTCGAGATCGGATTCTATATCGATACCAATACCACCCTTGAGTGTCAGGCTCGCTTCGAGCCCCAGGTGGATTTCGGCGATCGACACCAGTTGCCGGATGTACTGCATGTAATCTGGGAGATCGTCGGTCACCCGTTTCGATAATTCATATCTACGCCGAACCAATCACTCGCCGGTGTGTAGCGCCGACCGCTCTCGACAGTCTCGAGCGTACCGTGCTTGGGATCGGTTGCGAGCACGGTCAGGGTTTCGGCCGGTTGGTGGAGCAGGTGTAGGCTGTCGTTGGACAGCAAGCTCGATTCGGTAATATTAAAGGAACCATCCTCGGACAGCGAGAACTCGTCGGATTTGGCAACGAGGGCGTTTTCCCCCTCGACCGGCTCCGTGCCCGTGGTCGCGTGGGCTTCGCCGGAAGCGGCGGAGGTCCCTCCACCATTGACCGCGAATACGCGGTACCAATACTCGGTATCGGGATCGAGTTCCCTATGGGTGTACTCGGTGACATCGGCGCTCAGCCGTTGTGCCGCGTTCGATCAGGTAGCCGTCCTCACGGGTGCTCATATCGGTCCAGGTGATTCGTGCGCTGTGGCCGGTGGGCTCGCCGACTGAAACCTGCCTGGGCGCCGCCGGCTGCCGGGCGTAGAGATCCACGGGGACATTGGTACCATTGCCGGTCAGCAGGGTATCGCTTTGCCCCATAAACAGGATTTCGCCGTTGCGGTTGAACAGCGTAACCGAAACGACAATCGTGATACCTTTCGGAATATCCCCCACATCACCTCCACCTTTCGCATATTCGAACGTGTCGTACTTTTCGAGGCTGTCCTCGCCCAAAAAGGCAAAGCGAATGCTGTCAACAGCGATTGAATTCTCGGGGATCTCTTCTTCGCCGAGATAGTACGAAAGGTCAAATTGGAACGTGGCATGGTCGGGCGAGGTGGGATCGTTATTAAAACAGGACAGTGTCATGGCCACGAGGGCGATTGAAACAAACGCGACTATTTTACCCATACGAAAATCCTCTTGTTGTGATGGAGACATCGATGCGACAACGGCTCCGGCCGCATCCGGTTCGGTAACGGTGAACGAATAAATAATGTTGGGGAATACACCATTTGACGGAGCGAATGTGGGGGATTTTTTGCCGGCGGCCAGGGACCGCCCAGTGCGAGAAACAGGGACGCAGGAAAATGCGGGGAATCAACCCCGTTGCGATAACGGCAAGGGGGTGGCGCAAACCACCTCCTGAGCCGCTATCGCAGGGCATCCCCGCCGGGGCATAATCATCCCGCGTTGCGGGACGAAACCCTTCTCAGCATACGCCTTGATGCTATTGAATGTATTTTCTTTAATAATTCACCATCCCAATAAACTATTGGCCAACGGAACAGGAGCCGGCGCGTGAGCATTAGAAACACGGTCACTCAAGGCATTGGATCTCAAGAACTGACCCTCAAAAAAGAACACCCAAAGGTTTCGGATTATTTCGGCCATAATACGTTCAGCGAAGAAGCAATGCGCCGGATGGTCTCGGACGCCACCTACAAGGCATTCAAGCAATGGCAGGATGAAGGGGTGGTGATTTCGCAAGAGCAAGCCGATGAAATTGCCGAGGCTATGAAAGATTGGGCGTTGTCGAAGGGGGCCACCGCCTACACACATTGGTTTCAGCCGATGACGGGGTTGACGGCGGAGAAACATGACAGTTTCATTTCGGTTACGGGTCCCTGCCGGGTGATGGAGAAATTCACCGGCTCAAAACTGATACTAGGCGAACCGGATGCTTCCTCATTCCCCTCGGGGGGCCTTCGGGCCACGTTCGAAGCGCGGGGGTATACGGCGTGGGATCCTTCGTCACCCGCATTTATCGTGGAAGTGGCTTACGGCAAAACGCTCTGTATTCCGAGCATTTTCGTTTCGTACACCGGTCAAGCACTGGACAAAAAACTGCCGCTGTTGCGAAGCGAGACCGCGCTGAACAAGGCGGCGGTCGAAATGCTGAAACTGTTTGGTGTCGACGATGTCGCAAAGGTCTACTCCACGTGCGGGGCCGAGCAGGAGTATTTTCTTATCGATCAAAGCTACTACAAACTCCGCAGCGATCTTCAACTCACGGGCCGCACTCTTGTCGGCGCCCCTTCGCCGAAGGGACAGCAGTTGGAGGATCAATACTTCGGATCAATCAAAGAGCGCGTACTCAATTATATGAACGAGGTAGCCGAAGAGTCCTATCGTCTGGGGATCCCCGTCACAACACGACACAACGAAGTCGCACCCCATCAGTACGAGTTTGCGCCCTATTTCGAACGCTCCAATCTGGCCGCCGATCATAACCAGCTCCTGATGGATACTATGAAAAAAGTGGCCAAACGCCACGGTCTGGAATGCCTTCTCCACGAAAAACCATTCGACAGAGTCAATGGAAGCGGTAAACATCTGAACTGGTCAATGGCCGACGACAAAGGAAAAAACCTCCTCGATCCGGGCGATAACCCCGAAGAAGATCTACAATTTCTGACGTTCCTGGTAGCGGTTATCCGAGCCGTTCATACCTACGGCACCCTCCTTCGTGCTTCCGTCGCCAACGCCGGCAATGAACACCGACTTGGGGCCAACGAAGCGCCGCCCGCCATTATC